>CAMCPF010000267.1 GCA_945876515.1 Candidatus Kuenenia stuttgartensis | reverse complement strand
GCCCAACAGGCGGTCTTCGAAAATGCGGCTGCCCGTTGGTCTGAGATCATCGTCGCCGATGTTCCTGACGTCGTGTACCAGGGACGCACAATCGACGACCTCGAGATCGTGGCGTCAGCGCCATTCATCGACGGTGCCGGGGGAGTCCTCGGTCAGGCTGGCCCAGAAGAGGTGCGAATGGATGGCACGTTCCTGCCATATCTCGGCACCATGCAGTTCGATTCAGCCGACGTCGCCCGAATGGTGGCCGAAGGGTCATTCGAGGACGTGATCCTGCATGAGATGGGACACGTGATCGGAATCGGGACTCTCTGGAGCCTGCTTGACCTCGTGCGCGGACTCGGGACTACCGACCCCACATTCGTAGGCGCGAACGCCGTTCGCGAATACCAGGAATTGTCGGGGACACAGGCCGCTGCGGTTCCCGTGGAGGCCACCGGTGGCGCGGGCACTGCGGGCGGGCACTGGCGGGAGAGCGTCTTTGGCGCGGAACTGATGACCGGCTACGCCGAGCCGGCGGGCACACCGATGCCCATCAGCCAACTCACCATCGGTTCCCTTCAGGACATCGGGTACGCGGTGAACTACGACGCAGCGGACCCGTACACACTCAATCTGCGCCAGGCGGCTGCGAGGTTTCGCCAACTTCAGTCGCCGCGCAACAGGGCGGCTCGGCGGTTCATGATGGTCGCAGCCGACAACTCGCTCCCTTCCCTCCTGGCTGCGGCGGCCTCCGCCGGGAGTGAGGGCCACCGCCAGGTCGACACACCGCAGGCCAAATCCCGCGTGTTCCGTTCCATCGCCGGCCGACTCGCCTGACTCTCAGCCCACCGTGCCGCGGTCGAGCAGGCCCGAGATCAGGGCGCCGCGGGTGTCTACCGGCGTGGTCGCCCGCTTCGCGGCCGGGGCCTCCAGGATTTCCCGCATCCGCATCAGCCTCCGGCCGCCCGACTGGGCGTCATAGCTGTTGAAGGCGATCTTCAGGCGCCGGTCCGGGGCGAGTTCCTTACCGTCAAGCGCGATCCGGGTCACCTTGCCCCCCGGCTCCATCGTGACCTCGAACGGCCAAAGCGTGCGGTCGCTGTCGCGGACCTTCGCATCCTCGGCGATGATCGCCGCCAGGTCGGCGGCCGTCACCTCGGCGACCGCGAGCATGTTCTCGTAGGGAATGATCCTCCAGCAGTCACCCACGGTCAGCTTGCCGGGCTCGAGGTCGCCCGTGCCGAACGAGCCATGGAACACGCCATCGACCTTCGTGCCCCGCTTGGCGAGCTCCCCTGCGAAGCACTCGCAGAGCAGCTTCACCAGGCCGCTGTTGCGGCCCCTGCCGGGGATCAGCCTGGTGACCGTGGCCACCTCCCTGGCGAGCTCCGCTTCCGAGGCTGCCAGATCCGGGTTGGCGAGCTGCATCACGGCGGGGTCGAGCACGAACCGGTCGTCCATCAGGATCGTGAACGCGCGGCGATCCACGAGCTTGCGGCTGGCGAGATCGAAGGTGAGGTCGATCCGGCCGCAGTGGATGCCGTAGTAGCTCGCCTGCGAGCAGAGCACGTCGTGCATCATCCAGGCCGGCTGATTCTGATGGGAGTGGCCCGCGAGGTAGATGTCGACGCCCTTTACGTCCTTGAGCATGGTCCGGACGGGGTTGGCGTAGTCGTCGTTGAACCGCCAGCCCATGTGGCCGATCACAACCACGGCGTCGACCTTCTGGCCGCGGACCTCGCGGACCGCTGCGGCCAGCGTCTCGACCGGGTCGAGCGGCATCACGCCGCCGAGCGTCTCGGGGGAGAGCCAAAACGGGAGGCCAGGCGTGATCAGGCCCACCAGGCCGATCCTGAAGCCCCCGACCTCGCGAATCGTCCAGGGCTTCACCTTCTCCCAGGCGCCAGCGAAGCCGCCGGACCGCTTGCCGCCCTGCTCGAGGTTTGCCGTGAGCACCGGGCAACCCGATTCCGCGAGCAGGGCCTCGGTCTTCTCCGGCCCCCAGTCGAAGTCGTGGTTGCCGAGCGTCCAGGCGTCGTAGCCCAGCCGATTGAAGAGGTCGATCATCAAGCGACCACCGGAGTGGATGCTCACGGCCGTGCCCTGCACCACGTCGCCCACGTCCACCGTGAGCGAGTGGGGGCACTCCTGCCGCCACCGCCGCAGGCAGGTGGCCACGCGGGCGAAGCCCCCCACGTCCTTGAGCCCGTCGTAGGTTTCGGTGGGCAGGATCCGGCCGTGCAGGTCGGTGGAGTGGAAGATCGAGACGGTGCGGGCCCGGCCCCGCTCGAAGGCGGCCGCCTGGCGGACGGGAAAGCCGACCAAGTCGAGGCCGGCTAGTCCCGTGGCGGCGGCCGCGGTCGTGAGAAATCGGCGGCGGGAGACCCCGGCCACCCGGCAACGATCACGGTGCATGAAACACACGTCCTGGACTGCGGAGTCACGGCGGTCGGCCGGTCACTCAGCCGGCATCGTCATCGGCCAGAGACCGCACATGACGCAACTCCTCTGCCGAGAGCGTACCCGATCGCCCGCCTGCGAGCAGCCGGAACACATCCGCGACCGCCAGCCGACCGTTCGACCGACCCTCCGCCAGTTGCGAGGCCAGTGCGGTGAATGCCGTCGGCGCTACCGCGGCAGACTCGATGCCGCCGACGACCGCCACCAGCAACGGCAGCGCGGTGCGGGACGACGTGCGATTGAGCGAGGCGAGCGAGCGATCCACCGAGTTTACGCGGCCGTCGCGATTGATGTCGTAGCGATTATCGCGGGCGGCCGACGCCGTCTGATTGGCCGCGATCAACTGGACGTCCTGCGTAGAGACGATCGCGTCGACCGCCGTGTTGCCCACCTCACCGATCGCGTTGCCGAACAGAAACACGTCGGCCGTGGTGAGCCCCGTCGCGGCCGTCGCCCGTACCGTCACCTCGAGCCATGTGCCACGGATCGCCCCGTCGGCCCAGGTCACCGTGATCCGACTCGAGCCTCCCACCCCGGCCGCCGGCCGCACGGAGACCGACCGCGGTGCCGGCGCGGTCTGCCACTGGCCGTCGAGCCGCGGCCCCACTCGGAAGGTGAAGTCGCTCGCCCGCGGCGTGCCCGCAAGGTCGGCCACATCGATGATGATGCCGTTCAGGCCTCGGGAGTAGTTCGTGTAGTTGATGAAACCCGCCGTCTGGCCTCGGAGCAGGGCCTGCTTATCGGTCGCGATCGCGGCATCGTCGCCCGAGTTCGCGGCCGCGTTCCAGCCGTCGAAGAAGGAGTTGTTGTAGAAGACGTGCCGGCCCACCACTGTGGCCGGATCCGCGGCCGGCGGCGGCGGAGCGACGGTTGAGAAGCCGAGGTCGAGGCGATAGGTTCCGGTCGAACCGGCCCGGCCCGTGCCCGCCGTGGCGGGCTGGTAGGCCGAGTTGCCGTAGCCCGATACGCCCACGAAAAAGGTGCCCGTCGCGGCGGCGGTATACGTCAGGAAACTGTCGAGCGACCCGCCGAAGTCGTCGTTGCCCGCCAGTTCTCGTCCGTTGGCGTCGAACAGCCGCAGGTAGCTGTCGAGCGAACTGCCCGCGGTGCGGGCGGCGATGTCGGCCGTGAGCTGCTGCCCGGCCGCCAGCGAGACGCGAAACAGGTCCACGTCGCCCGAGCCATAAGCGCCGTCGCCGACGGCGGCATCGAACCGGGCGGCTCCGGCGACTGGCGTCACCACCGTGGCTTGGGCGAGGGAGTCGTTGGGCTCGAGCGGCGGTGAAGACCGGCGAAACGTGACCTCGTAGGGTCCGGTCGAGCCGGCGGTGGTGCCGCTCCCGGTCACCGGCGAGTAGGCGGAGTTGCCGTAGCCCGACACGCCCACGTAGTAGGTGCCCGTCACCGTCGCGGAGAACA
Organism: Candidatus Kuenenia stuttgartensis; assembly: GCA_945876515.1. Classification (GTDB taxonomy): domain Bacteria; phylum Planctomycetota; class Planctomycetia; order Pirellulales; family UBA1268; genus QWPN01. The sequence goes on along the minus strand of CAMCPF010000267.1, from coordinate 1,018 downwards.
CGAGTTGGCTGTCGAGCGAGTTGGCAGCGTCGTCATTGAAAGCCAACTGCTGGCCGGCCGCATTGAAGATCCGCAGGAACGAATCGAGCGAGGAGCCCGTCGCCGCGGCCCTGACCGCGGCCTCGACCGAGTCTCCGGCCGCGAGCGCCACGGCAAACAGATCAACATCACGGGCCGCGTTGGCACCGTCGCCGACGACGCCCGAGAACGAGGACTGGCCGACACCGGCCGCCAGCCCGACCGTCGCGGCGGCGAGCGTGTCATTGGGCTCGCCCGGCGCCGGCGGCGGCGGGGGCACCACCCGCACCGTGAACTCGCGGTCCACGTTCGTGCCCCCTTGGAGCGGCACCCCGGCCACGTTCCTGAGCGGATTGGAGCCCGTGCCCATCAACCGTAGGCGGTAGGCGTCTTCCGCCAGGCCGGCGGTCAGCGTGATGGTGATCGTTCCGGCGGGCGACTGGGCGATCCCGCCGGCCGGGATGGCCACGGCGATGTCGTCCGCCGTACCGAAGGCGCGGTCCGGACCGGCCCCGGTCAGCTGAAAGTTAGCCGGCACCAGCGCCGCAGCGGCAATGCCCTCGCTGAACACCACCCGCAGGCTCGTGACCGGAGGCTCGATCTCACCCGCCGGAGTCACGGCCAGCACCCGCGGGCCGGTCACTGGGGCGATTCGCTGGAGGGCCGCCGCGGCATTGAGCCTGCCGCCGGTCGTGCTGCGGCCGGCGAGGGCCTGGATCGGCACGGCCGAGTCCAGGATCGCCGCCCGGATCTCGGCCATCGTGGCCTGCGGGTTGGCGGCGGCCAGCAACCCCGCCACGCCCGCCACGTGCGGCGCGGCCATCGACGTGCCGTTGTAACTCGCGTAGCGGTTGCCGGGCGTGGTCGAGTAGATCGCGACGCCGGGCGCCCCGATGTGCACCCTGGTCGCCCCGTAGTTGGAGAAACTGGCCAACTGGTCGGAGCGGTCCACCGCCGCCACCGAGATCACGTTGGGCAGCGCATAGTTCGCCGGATAAGC
>CAMCPF010000266.1 GCA_945876515.1 Candidatus Kuenenia stuttgartensis | reverse complement strand
CACCCAAGACGACAGGCCGCCTGGAGGGCGGCCGAGGCCGGCGAGGGCAACCTTGGCTTGCCCTCCGCCGGCCCAAGGCGGCGGGGGCCATGGATGGCCCCGCCGCCGTACAAACTAGAATCCCTTAAACGGGTGCGCTGCCTTGTCCTTCTGAGCGACCATCTCGTCGGCGGTCGGCTTGCCCTTCATCGCGTTGGCGATGGCATCCATCGTGGCCTGGTAGTTGTACTCGTAGATCTTCTTGTCGTCCTTGGCTTCCCAGTGGATGAATACGCCGCAGACGATCACGAGGTTTTCCGCATCGCTCTTGGGAATCACCCCGGCGGCCACGCTGTCGGCCACGGCCTTGGCGACAGCGGCCTGTGCGGGGCCGAACATCTGCACGGCCTGCTTCGCGCCCTTGATCGTCACCTTCGTGATCATGACGGTCGCGGGCTTCACGGCGACGTTGGGGGCCAGCACGGCCAGCAGGTTCGAGTGCCCTTCGCTCTGGCGAGCCAAGGCGTTGGCGAACGCGATGCCCACCGGGCCGTCCTTGCTGCCGATCAGAAGATCGATGTGGGCAATCTCGTTCCCCTCGCCGGCCAGTGCCTCGCCAATGAACATCGACATGTGTGCTTCCCTCGCGATGACGGTGATTTCAACGATTCCACGAACGTGGGCGACAGGATACCATCTTGGCCGGGGCCAACAACCCGCGGCCGAGTCGCCGCAGCCGCGGCGAGACTGGCATGACCCTTCCCGATCCGCATGACCGAGCGCTGGTCGTGGCGGGAGCGAGCGCCAGGGCGATGGTCGAGTCGGCGGCCCGCGCCGGCAGAATGGTCTACGCCGCCGATCTGTTCGCGGATCTCGACCTCCGCGCCGTCGCCAGCGAGTGGGTGCGGCTGAGGCCATACCCCGACGCGCTCCCGGCCGCCGTGGCGGCGTTTCCACCGGGCCCGTGGCTCTACAGCGGCGCCCTCGAGAATCATCTGCCGGTGATCGAGGCGATCAGTCGCGACCGGCCTCTGGCGGGCTGTGACCCCGCCGTGGTGAAGCCGGTCCGCGATCCGGCGACGCTGGCGGCGGTGGTGCGTGCGGCAGGCCTGGGCTTCCCCGAAACCCGCGCCGATCCCGTCGGCGTACCCCGAGACGGTTCCTGGCTGGCGAAGCCGCTGCGGTCGGCCGGGGGTCATGGCATCGCGATCTGGCGGGGCGACGACCGCCCGCCTGCCTCGACCGCAGCACGCGTGTGGCAGCGACGGGTGCGGGGCCGGCCTTGGTCGGCTTCGTACCTCGTGGCGGCTGGCGACGGGCGACTGATCGGCGCGAGCCGGCAACTGCTCGGCCGCCGCTGGTGCCACGCCCAGCCGTTCGCGTTCTGCGGCTGCATCGACATCGACCCGGAGTCACTGCCCGCCGGGATTCGTGATCAGCTCCGGCGGCTGGGCGGCCTGCTTGCGGTCCCGTTCGGTCTGGCCGGGCTCGTGGGAGTGGACCTGGTCATCGACGACGGCGGCCGAGTGCACGTCATCGAGGTCAATCCGCGTCCCACCGCGTCGATGGAACTGATCGAGCGGGCCACGGGGATGTCGCTGGCCGCCGCGCATCTGGCCGCCTGCGGCTTCCCCGGGTCGGCCCCAGGCCCGACCCGGCCGCGGCGCGGCGCCTGGTCGAAGGCGATCCTGTTTGCCGTCTGCGACCTGGTGATCGACAACGACACGGTCCGGGCGATCCGCGCGGCCGGCGGCACTCCCCACGAGGGCTGGCCGCCGGTGGCCGATCTTCCCGCTCCGCCGCAGACGATCCCCGCCGGCGTGCCAGTCTGCACGTTCTTCGCCCACGGCGACTCGCCGCCGCGATCGCTCGCCGCGCTCCGCCGCCGGGTTCGCAGCCTCAGCCCGCCATCCGGCGTTCCACTGGCAGCGCATCGGCGTTGAACTGCATCAGGTACGCGTCCTCGGTCGAGTCCTGATAGAAGTCCTTGAGCACCGAGGTGGCCCGGAAGCCGAGCGAGCGGAAGAACACCTGCGCGGGGAGGTTGGTCTCCCTCACCTCGAGCACGATCCGGCCGCGGCGCTCGGGCGTCAGCTTGCCGATCAGTTTCTCCATCATCCTCGTGCCGATGCCCAGTCGGCGGTGCGACCGGAGCACGGCGAAGTTGAGGACGTGCAGTTTGGAACGGTGGAGTTCGTAGATCATGAAGGCGACGACGGAGTCGGCCATCTCGGCCACCATGCCGATGCAGTTCCGCTGCCGCAGGCAGCGGGTGAAGTCTTCCTCCGACCAAGGAAACTCGAAGGCTTCCCGCTCGATGGTCCCCACCTCGGGCATGTCCCGCCGGATCATCCACCTGACGTGAATGCCCAGCCCGCTTGGTTCGAACGCCGTCACGAACGATTCTCCGAGCCTCGATGCGAAATCTGTGGATGCAGAGTGTCATGCCGCTCGGCCTGAGCGGCCCAGTGGCGGGCGAACCGTAGCAGGCCGGTGCACCGCCGCCAAGGTGATCCGGAAGCGGGAAAATGCCGGCCATGGCTCCGCGGCTCGCCGGGCAAAGCACCCTTGACCGGCCGCTCCAGCGGCTCCTACTCTCCCACCCCCTGTTTCCGGCCACCGCATCCCGGAACGGCAACGCCCCGCGGAGCTTCCCCACGGAAGGACCGAAGCATGGTCCACGCACCCATGCCACGCGCTTCACTGGCAGTTTGGTCGCTGGCTTGTTGCCTGCTGAGCTTGACGCTGCTGACGGCCGGCGGCTGTGCCGGCCCGGCGATCCGCAGCCAGAGCCCGGAGATCGAGGCGCTCGCCCAGCTCGAGGAGGGCACCAAGCTCGTCGGTGACTATACGGCACCGTGGGGCCTGGCCCCGAAGCGGATCGAGGGTCCGGCGCTCGTCACCGGCTTGGCCGACACCGGCAGCGATCCGCCACCGGGACCGCAGCGGGCCGCCCTGTTGGCGACGATGCAGGCCCGCGGCGTGATCGAGCCCAACTCGCTGTTGGCATCGCGAACCACCTCGCTGGTCTGGGTGCACGGCTACCTCCCGCCCGGCTGCCGCAAAGGGGACCGGTTCGACATCGCCGTCGAGGTACCCGCCAGTCACGACACCACGAGCCTGGCCGGTGGCTGGCTGATGGAGACGAGGCTCGCCGAGAAGGCCGTGGTTGGCAACGTGATCCGCGACGGCCACGAACTGGGGGTCGCCGAGGGGCTGTTGCTGGTCGATCCGGTCTCCAGCGGCACGCTCGACTCGAAGTCGGGCCTCCGGGCCCTCGTGCCCGGCGCCGGCGTCTCGCTCGCCGACCGTGAGCTGGGCCTGATCATCGCGGCCGAGCACCGCTCGTTCGCCATGTCGAAGCGACTCGGCGACTGGATCAATCGCCGCTTCCACACCGTCGTCAAGGGCGTGAAGCGGGGCGTCGCCAACCCCAAGACCGACCGCTACCTCGAGCTCCAGGTGCCCCACCTCTACCGGCACAACCTCGGCCGCTACATCCGCGTCGTGCAGTGCGTGGCCGTGGTCGAGCCGTCCGAAGGTCGCCACGCCCGGATGCAGTTGCTGGCCCGGCAGCTCGCCGACCCGGTCACGGCGCCCGCAGCGGCACTCCGCCTCGAGGCGATCGGCAAGGATGCGATCCCGATCCTCCGGCAGGCGCTCGAGAGCGAGGACGACGAGATCCGGTTCGCCGCCGCCGAGGCGCTGGCTTACCTGGGCGAGTCAGTCGCCGCCACCCACCTTGCCGAAGCGGCTCGGACCCTCCGCAGCGCCCGCCCGGCGGCGCTCGCCGCGCTCTCAGTGCTCGACGACGCCCGCGGCATCGACGCCCTCGAGGACCTGCTCACCAGCCGCAGTGCCGAGACGCGGTACGGCGCGTTCCGCGCGCTGCAACGGCTCGATCCCGGCATGGCGATGGTCCGCGGCGAGCCGCTGGGGGACGCCTGCCGCCTCCACGTGCTCGATGTCGCCGGGCCGCCACTCATCCACTCCACCCGGCGGGATCGGCCGGAGCTCGTGTTCTTCGGCGCCGAGCATCCGGTCAGCCGCGGCCTGCGGGCCGAGGCGGGGCGGTCGCTCGTGATCGTGGTCGATGGCCCGATGGCGACCGTCAGCCGTTTCGTGCCGGGTCAGTCCGACCAGACGGCGGAGGTTCCGGCCGAGGCGGCGGCCATCGTGCGGGCGATCATCGACCTCGGCGGTGGCTACCCCGACGCAGTGCAGTTCCTCCAGCGGGCGGCGGCCGGCCGGCACCTGACCAGCCGCCTGGCCTTCGACGCGCTTCCCAACGCCTTCGACGGCCGACCGGCGATCCACGATGAAGCCACCGCCCGCGACGGTGAAGACTCCCCCGACGCGAGCGCCGCACGCAGTGGCGAAGGGCGGACGGACGAGCGCTCATGATCAGTCTCAAGGCTCTGGAGCTGTTCGGGTTCAAAAGCTTCGCCGACCGCACGCGCTTCGACTTTCCTCCGGGGGTGACGGCCGTCGTCGGACCGAACGGTTCGGGGAAGTCGAACGTCGTCGATGCCATCAAGTGGGTGCTCGGCGAGCAGTCGGCCCGGAGCCTCCGCGGCAAGGAAATGACCGACGTCATCTTCGCCGGTTCGACGGGCCGCAAGCCGCTGAACATGGCGGAGGTCTCGCTGATCTTCGACAACCGGAGTCGTGAGCTGCCCTTGCCGACCGACGAGGTGCAGATCATGCGCCGCGTCTACCGCAGCGGCGAGAGTGAGTATCTCGTCAACGGCGAGACCGCGCGGCTCAAGGACATCCGTGAGGTCTTCTCGGGCACCGGAGCGGCCACCGAGGCCTACAGCGTGATCGAGCAGGGCCGGGTCGACGCCCTGCTCACCGCCTCGGGCCGCGACCGCCGTGCCGTCTTCGAGGAGGCGGCCGGCATCACCCGCT
>CAMCPF010000265.1 GCA_945876515.1 Candidatus Kuenenia stuttgartensis | reverse complement strand
ACCGTGGCGATCGCCTACGACGAAGATCTGGCGCTGCTGCTGGCTGCCGAGGTGGCGCTCGTCGTGGTGGTCGGGCTTGGCCGCGGCCTGGCCGACCACGTGACGCTCTCCGCGGCCGCGGCGGCGATGGTCTTCTGGATGGGTCGGCTCCGGAGCCGGAGCAAGCTGATCTACGTGGGTCTGTGGGCCGGGGCGGTGACGACCCTGACGCAGATCGGGGCCAATCTCCTGCACGAGCGGCCCTTCGACCTGCACATGCTCTACGAGGCGGGGCGGACGGGCGTCTGGACCCTGCTGGCCGGCTTCCTGATGACCGGCCTGTTGCCGTTCGTGGAGCGGTGGTTCGGCGTGCTCACCGACTTGAGCCTGCTGGAGGTGGGCGACGTGGCTCATCCGCTGCTCCAGGAACTGGTCCGCCGCGCTCCGGGTACCTACAACCACTCGATCAACGTCGCCAGCCTGGCCGAGGCGGCGGCCGAGTCGATCGGGGCCCGCGGCCTGCTCGTCCGTGTGGGGGCCTACTTCCACGACATCGGGAAGATGCTCAAGCCCTCCTACTTCGTCGAGAACCAGGGCCAGGAAAACCGCCACGAATCGCTCGTGCCCGCGATGAGCACCCTGATCATCGTGGCGCACGTGAAGGAGGGCGTCGAGTTGGCCCGCCAGTACAACCTCCCCCAGCCGATCATCGACCTGATCGCCGAGCACCACGGCACGACGCTCGTCGAGTACTTCTACAAGCGGGCCGCGGAGCAGTCGCAGTTTGACCCCAACGGCGGCGGCCCGGACGAGCAGACCTACCGCTATCCCGGCCCCAAGCCGAGCACCCGCGAGTCGGCGGTCATGATGCTCGCCGACGCGGCCGAGAGCGCCAGCCGCACGCTCTCCGAGCCCACGCCCGCCCGGATCGCGAGCCTCGTCAATGAACTGGCCCAAAAGCGGCTCAACGACGGCCAGTTCGATGAGTGCGGCCTGACGCTCGAGGAACTGAAGACGGTCGAGAAGAGCCTCGTGAAGAGTCTCACCGCCGTCTACCACGGCCGCGTCAAGTATCCGGATCAAAGGACGGCTTGATTTACGCCCGGCGGGGCATCCCTGCCCCGGCGGGCTTCGCGGCACTCCGGCCTTCGGCCGCTGCCGGCGGCCGCACCTCCGGGCGGCCGTGTTCGGGTGCGTTGTGGCGCGCGGGGTGCGTTCAGACGAATCCGCGCGATGGCGTGTTCTCCATGCGTACCGATGGACTGCGAGGGGTTGCCCGTGCCAATCGAGCGGCGTTGTCAGCGAGCGCAGGCAGGATGCCGAAAGCGAAGCTGGCATCGAGCGACCGCAGGGCAGGATGCCCTGAGGGAGCGTCCGGCGAGATGGCATGGGCAACCCTGAGCCCCCACACAAGACGGTCTATGATGTGGCGACCCCCAAGCCTCGCGTCAGGTCCCCCATGTCGATCAGCGTCGAAGTCGTGAACCGGCAGAAGACCGTGGCCGTCGATGCCCGGTGGCTCGAGCGGGTCGTGCGCGAGGCCGTGGCGGCGATCGGGGCCGAGGTGGCCGAGATCACCGTGCTGGTCGTCGACGATCGGCGGATCGCCGCGCTGCATGACCAGTGGATGGGCATCCCGGGGCCCACCGACGTGCTCACCTTCGACCTCTCCGGTGGCGGGGCGGCCGGCCTCGCCGGCGACATCGCCGCTAGCGCCGAGACGGCCCGGCGGATGGCCCGTGAACTCGGCTGGCAGGCGCGGCACGAGCTGGCGTATTACGTCGTGCACGGCCTGCTCCACCTCGCCGGCGAGGACGACGGCACACCGGGCGAGCGGCGCAGGATGCGCAGGCGGGAGCGAGCCGTGATGGCCGCCGTCGGTCTGCCGGCCCCGCCCCGTCGTCCGCGAAAGCCAGCCCCTCATGGCCGCTGAGAAGACGCTCGCGATCGTCCTCCGCACGATCGCGTTCGGGGAAACCAGCAGCATCGTCACGCTCTGCTGCCGGGAGTTCGGCAAGCTGCGGGCCCTGGCCAAGGGGGCGTGGCGGCCCAAGAGTTCCTTCGACGGCGGCCTTGACCTGCTTTCCATCAGTCAGGTACTCGTCCTCCGCCGCGCATCCGGCGGGCTCGACCTGCTGACCGAGGCAGCCCTCGAGCACCGGTTCCGTGTCGGCGGGAGCCTGCCCGCCGTGCTCGGCGGCCTGCACGTGGCCGAACTGCTCGACGCCTTCACCGCCGATGCGGACCCCCACCCGGAACTCTTCGATGTGGCCCACACGACCCTCCGGCGGCTCTCCGACTGGCGCGGCGACGACCGCGCCGTGCCGGCGATCCTGCTGCGGTTCGAACTCACGCTCCTGCGGCTGCTTGGCCACGCGCCCGAGACCGGCCAGTGCGTCGAGTGTGGTGGACCGCTCGATGGCGTTGGTCGCACGCCCTTCGGCCTGCTCGAGGGGGGCACGCTCTGTGGCGGCTGTCGCCGCGGGCGGTCCGCCGTCGCCATGCTCTCCGCGGAGGCGCTCGCCGCCGTCCGCCACGGCGTCACGCCCGGAACACCCACGATCGAACTGCCCGCCCGGGCCATTGCGGAGGCGAGGTCCGTGATCACCAGCTACGTCGCCCATGTGCTCGGCAGGCCGACTCGGGTCGCGGCCAGGCTCCGCCGCCCGACCCGCCGGAGGACCAGTTGATCACGCCCATGCACCAGCCGCCGGTTTGCCCCCGTCCCGCCACGCGGATGGTCGGCGTCGCTTTGCTCGTCGCCTGTGCGGGGGGCTGCGCGACCTTCCAGACGCCCAAGTGGCCCTGGTCCAAGTCGGACGCGGAGGCGAAGGAGTCGGCGCTCGAGGGAGAACTCGGCGGAGATGCCGACAGCGAGGTGATCTCGTCGGAGTACACCGGCGCGAGCCAGGACTACGGGTTCGACTACTTCAAGGCCGACAACATCAAGCGGCGCTGGAAGAAGATGGTCGGCCGCGGGCCCAACGAGCAGGTCGCCCGGGCGGCGATGGCCGAGGGCGATGTGCTGTTTCGCGGCGGCGACCACAAGGGGGCGATCGCCAAGTACAAGCAGGTGATCGACCGCTGGCCCGACACCGCACTCGAGGAGGATGCCCGCTGGCAGCTCGCCGAGTGCTACTTCTTCACCGACCAGTATCCGAAGGCGGAGGACGAGTACGACGAGTTGGTCAAGAAGTATGCGAACACGAAGTATCTCGACCGGATCGCGCAGCGGCAGTTCGTGATCGGCCAGTATTGGGTCGCCCTCGACGAGAAGAACCACTACGCCACGATCGTGCCCAACCTGTTCGACCGGAGCCGGCCGCTGTTCGACACCCGCGGCCGGGCGCTGAAGGCCTTCGATCATGTGCGGATCAACGACCCGCGGGGGTCCTTGGCGGACGACAGCCTGATGGCCGCGGCCAACGCCCACTTCCTCGATCGGCAGTGGCTCGACGCCGACTACTTCTACGGTCTGTTGCGGAGCGAATACCCCGACAGCGAGTTCCTGCTCCAGGCCCACCTGCTGGGGCTGCAGTCGAAGCTCTACGCCTATCAGGGGGCGGGCTACGAGGGGGGCATCCTCGACGAGGCGGAGATCCTCGCCGACCAGACGCTCGTCCAGTTTCCCGATCAGCTCGGCCGGGAGGAGGAGGCGCGGGTGGAGAAGACGCGGGGCGACATCGCCGCCCGGCAGGCAGAGCGGCACTGGCGGCGGGCGGAGTTCTATTCCAAGGGCAAGCACTACTCGGCCGCCCGGATCTACTACGCGATGATCGCCCGCGACTACCCCGCCACGATGCTCGCCCAGGCCGCCCGGGAGAAGTACCAGTCGATCCAGGGCCTCGAAGACGTTTCCGACGACCCGTTCCCGATGCTCACCCGCGTGCTCAATCCCGACTCCCTCAAGGAGGCTGAGCTCGACGCCATGGCCGAGGCCGCCGAGCAGACGGCGATCGCCCGGGAGCCCGACGACGGCACCGCGCCGCCGAAGTTTTGACGCTCATCTCGGTTTGAAGCCCAGCCAGGTTTTCTCGCCAGCCCCAGTCTTGCTGTCCGTTTGGAGGCCGCCCCCCTTGTCCGCGTGCCGCCATCGCCGATGGGCCGTCTGCCTGGCGGCCGTGCTGCTCGCCGCCTCGGGCTGCGCGAGCTACCGGTTCGGCAACAACACGCTCTACGCGGCGAACGTCCGCACGATCTACGTGCCCGTGTTTCAGTGCGACTCCTTTCGCACCACGCCGGCGATCGACGTCGGCGAGCGGCTCACCGAGGCGGTCTGCAAGGAGATCGAGAAGCGGACGCCCTTCAAGGTGGTGGGCAGCGAGGAGGCGGCCGACAGCGTGCTGACCGGCCGCGTGGTCTCCGACACCAAGCGGATGGTCGTGGAGAGCCCCACCGACCAGTCGCGGCAGGTCGAGATGAACTACCAGGTGCTGGTCACCTGGGCCGACCGCGGCGGGACGGTGATCGCCTCGGGCGACGTGCCGCTACCGGCCGCGACGGTGGACGTGGGCCAGGCGGCCTCGCTCGTGCCCGAGTTCGGCCGCTCGGTGGCCAGCACGCAGCAGGAGGCGATCGTAAAGCTCGCCCAGCAGATCGTCGGCCTGATGGAAGAGCCCTGGTAGAGGCTGTTTTTACGCCCGGCGGGCCATCCATGGCCCCGGCGGGCTTCGCGGCACTCCGGCCTTCGGCCGCTGCCGGCGGCCGCACTGGCTACACGGCAGCAATGCCATCCCTGGCCATTGCTGCCTTGCCGGGCCTCCGCCCGGCGGCCGCACCTCCGGGCGGCCGTGTTCGGGTGCGTTGTGGCGCGCGGGGTGCGTTCAGACGAATCCGCGCGGCAGGGGCATCCTCGCGCACGATTGGACTGCGAGGGGTTGCCCGTGCCAATCGAGCGGCGTTGTCAGCGAGCGCAGGCAGGATGCCGAAAGCGAAGCTGGCATCGAGCGACC
>CAMCPF010000264.1 GCA_945876515.1 Candidatus Kuenenia stuttgartensis | reverse complement strand
GGGCTTGCGTGGCCGGAGGGGCAGCAAGGTGCCCCTCGGCCACGAGCGCCGGGCGTCCGGCCCGACAGTCGTCAGATGGAAATGCCGGCGGCAGGCAAGCCAAGGTTGCCCCCGCCGGCCACCGCCGCCCTCCGGGCGGCCAGTCGTCTTGGGTGAGCCGTGCCGAAGCGAGTCCTGATCCAACTCGACTGTGATCCGCAGCCGAGCACGTTCGATTCGATCGTGGCCGTCGATGCCGGCGCTGACGTCCTGCTCCGCCATGGCGGGGTCACGCCCGATGCCGCCGTGCCGCTCGTCCATGGCGGGATGTTCACCAGAGGGGGCAGCGACCTCGCCAGCACGGCCATCTTCATCGGCGGCTCCGACGTGGCAGCCGCCGAGGCCGTGGCCCGTCGGGTCGCCGCGACCTTCTTCGGCCCAGTGCGGCTGGGCGTGCTCGTTGACCCCTCCGGGGCCAACACCACCGCCGCCGCGGCCGTCGTCGCGGCCCTCCGGCATCTCGGCGGTGGCGGACCGCCCGCCCGGGCGGTGGTGCTCGGAGGCACCGGACCGGTCGGGCAACGCGTGGGCCGACTGCTGGCCCGCAGGGGGCTCGAGGTGACGCTCGGCTCACGGTCCCTCGAGCGGGCCGAGGCCACTGCCCGGTCGATCGCCGAGCAGGTGCCGGGGGCTCACCTGCGAGGTGTCGCCTCGCACGGCAGCCTGTCACCCGGGGCTCCGCTGGCCGCCGTGCTGGCCGCCGCTGACCTCGTGGTGGCGGCCGGGGCTGCCGGCGCGGTGTTACTCGATGCCGCGGGCCGCGAAGCAGCCGCTTCGGCGCGGGTGCTCATCGACCTCAATGCCGTGCCGCCGGCCGGGATCACGGGCATCGTCGCCAGCGACAAGGGCCGCGCCGACGGCCCGCAGCTGCTCTATGGCGCATTGGGCGTCGGCGGCACGAAGATGAAGATCCATCGGGCGGCGCTCGAGCGGATCTTCTCGCAGTCCGATGCGTTCCTCGACGCCGAGGAACTGCTTGCGATCGGCGAGTCGATCGGCTGAGTGGCGGGACCGTCAGCGTCCGCTGAGCAGCACATAGGTGGCCAGCAGAATCGAAACGCCCACCACGATCATCAGCAGGTTGCGACGGGAGCGACGAGCCCGCCGCTCCTCCGGCGTGAGCCGCCGGATCTCGATCACTTCGTTTCCCTGGCGGATCGTGCGCACGGGCTCCGAAAAGGCGAGCTCCGAGGCCGCGGGCGAGAGCGGAGTGCCTCCCACCACAGGCAGGTCGTCGCCCGCCGCCTGCGGGGCCGCTTGGCGCGGGGCCGCCCGTCGCGGCGGAGAAGTCGGGCCAGCATAGGTGATCGCGACGACCTCGGCTGGCTCGTCGGCATCGGCCGCACTGCCCGCCGCCGTCGGTGCAGCGGTTGGCTCGGGTCCGGTGGCCGTCGGGGAGTCCGCCGCCGCATGGAGATCGAAGTCGGCCAGTTCGATCGTCGAGGTTGGTTCGGGTTCCGGATCCTTGCGGTTCGGAGCGAGCTGGGAGATGACCGCACCCCAATCTTCCGCCATGCCGGGCGGTTCGGGGTGAGGTGCGGCAGGCGGCGGTTCCGGGGCGGGCTGGGACTGGGCCTCGGCCTGCCGGGGCCCGCCTTGGGCCGTGGCTTGTCGATCATCTTGCCGTGGGGCCGCGGCCACCGCGGAGGGATGCGGCACGTGGAACAGGCTGGCACACAGCGGGCAGCATGCGTCGTGGCCGCAGAGGCCGCCCACCGCCGCGACGTGGCCCTCGCAGACAGGGCAGGCGACGACGAACAACGCGTCGGGGGCGATGACAGTCAGGGCGTCGCTCATCAGGCGGGGACGTCTCCAGTCATGCCCGCGTCGGGGCCGGCTGTCCGCCTGCGAGCGGCCCAGCGGTCGATCAGCCCGGGCATCTCCAGGGCCGACCAAGCGTATCCCTTTGCCCGCCAAGCGGGAACGGTCACCGCTCGCCGACGCTCAAGACCCGAAAGAATCGCCGTCGCGCAGCGCTCCCGCGGCATGTCCCGGCCGCGGCACCAGGCCGGCTGAGGCGTCGGGCGGCGGGGTCGGGCCGGCCGCCGGCGCGTGCTGCGTCACGGCCGCCTCGGCTGGATCGATCCGGCCGAGGATCGCCGCGGGAATGCGGCAGTGGATCCGGACGCGGTCGTCGCTGAACTGCCGCGACAAGACCTCGCCGTGGCTGTCGAGCCAGGCCAGGAGCCGGCCGTTGCCTGGATCGGTCTCGACGTCGACGTCGCGAAAGCCGCGGCCCAGGCAGTCGCTGGCGGCCTGGGCCAGCGTGTCGAGGCCGCGGCCCGCTCGGGCAGAGAGCGGAATCGCGTGGGGGTAGCGGCCGAGGAGCCGGTCGCAGGCGTGCTCGTCGGGAAGGCGGTCGATCTTGTTGAGCACCAGGATCGTGTCCTTGTCCTCGACGCCGAGTTCCGCCAGCACGCCGCGAACGGCGGCGATCTGGGCATCGACCAACGGGCTCGAGGCGTCGGCGACGTGGAGCAGGAGATCGGCTTGGATCGTCTCCTCGAGCGTGGCCTTGAAGCTGGCGATCAGTCGATGGGGCAGATCGCGAATGAAGCCGACGGTGTCGCTCAGAAGCACCGGCCCCCAGCCCGGCAGCCGCCAGCGGCGGGTGCGGGTGTCGAGCGTGGCGAAGAGCTGGTCGGCCGCCAGGACACCGGCGCCGGTGAGGGCGTTCAGGAGCGTGCTCTTGCCGGCATTGGTGTAGCCCACGAGCGAGACGGTCATCCGGTCGTGGCGGGCGGCGACCTGTCGCTCGCGGCGGCCGTGGATCGTCGCCAGTTCGGTCTTGAGGTCGTGGATCCGTTTCTCCACGAGCCGGCGATCGACCTCGAGCTGCTTTTCGCCCGGGCCGCGCATGCCCACGCCCATCTTCAGCCGCGAGAGGTGGGTCCACATCCGCTTCAGCCGCGGCACCGAGTACTCGAGCTGGGCCAGTTCGACGGCCAGCCGGGCCTCGTGGGTGCGGGCCCGGGCCGCGAAGATGTCGAGGATCACCTCGGAACGGTCGAGCACCTTCACCTCGAGCGCCCGCTCGAGGTTGCGGGTCTGGGCAGGAGAGAGGTCGTTGTCGAAGATCACGACGTCGGCGTCCTGATGATCGACGAGCGCCTCCAGTTCCTTGACCTTGCCTTTGCCGAGGTAGGTCGTCTGGTCGGGATGATCGCGCCGCTGCACCACCTCGCCCACCACGGTCGTGCCGGCCGTGGCCGCCAGGCCGCCCAGCTCCGCCAGCGGATGTTCGGTGTCGATCGGGGGCTCGAGCAGCACGCCGACGAGGATCGCCCGTTCGGGTTCGGCGCCGGTGATGCGGGGCCGGTCTCTCATGCCTCCAGCTCCCCATCGCCGCCCTCGTCACCGTCGCCGCCGGCGAGTTGGCAGCAGCTCTCCCACCGCCGGGTGTCGAGCAGGCCGTCGGCCACCGCGTCTTTCACCGCGCAGTTTGTCTCGTGAGTGTGGGTGCAATCTGGAAACCGGCACAGGTTCGCCAGCGGCCGCAGGTCGCGAAACGCGGCCGGCACCTGCGCGGGCACGATCTCCCAAGGCTGGAACTGCCTCACGCCCGGCGTGTCCACGAACCAGCCGTCGAACCGATGGGGCAGAAGCCGGGCCGTGGTCGTGGTGTGGCGTCCTTTTTGGTTGTCACGGCTCACCTCCCCCACGGCCAGATCGAGCGTGGGGTCGAGCGCGTTGAGCAGCGACGACTTGCCGACCCCGCTCTGCCCCACGACGGCCGTCACGCGGCCGACGAGTTCGGCCGTCAGCCTACCCAGGCCGAGCCCCGTTACGGCGGAGCAGAGTACGACGGGATAGCCCATCCGCGCGAACACGCCGGCCAGCGGCACGAGCGCCGCGGCGGGCACGAGGTCGGCCTTGTTGATGCAGACGAGCGGGCGGATGCCGGCCAGTTCGGCCGCCACGAGCATCCTGTCGATGAGGCCCGGCTTGAGGTCGGGCAGGGCGGCGCTGCCGACGATCACGAGCTGATCCACGTTGGACACGATCACGTGCCGGCGGCCGCGGCTGTCGCGGGAGAGGGACGTCCGCCGGGGCTCGATCGCCTCGATCGTGCCCTCCCCGTCGTCGCCCGTGGCCCGCACCCAGTCGCCGGCGGCGAGCGGATGCCTCTGATCGGTGGCCATCGTCCGCAGGACGCGCCGGAGCGTGCACCGCACGAGTCGCCCGTCAGCGGACTGCACCAGGCTCTCGAGCCCGTGCACATGGAGTACCCGCCCCCGCCAGGCTCCCGCCGCGAGCGGAGCGGCGGCCAGGCCATCGACCGGACCAGCGGGGACGGCATCGACCACCACCGTCCGCTTGCGGGTGAGGTCGCCCTTGCCGGAGAGTCGCTCGACCGCAGCCTGGTCGGCGAGCGCGTCGGGGTCGGCATCAACTCGCCGGGTCAGGTCGCCGCCGCGTCGTCGTCCCGAGCGATTCTTGCGGAACTCGATGCGAAGCTTGCGTGGGCGCGGCATGCTCCAAGTGTACGCAGGGGGCGGTGCCCGCGGCAGAAGCCATTCCGGCCGGCACCCACCGCCTGCCGAAGCGTTGGGGCCGGCTCAGAGCTCGTGCCGGCGCGAGCGTGGCGATCGCGAGTCGCCGCGCGGCTTCACCTCGAGGCCGGCGGATTCCAGCAGCGAGCGGCTGAACAGGCTCTCCTGCTGGGACTTCTCGGCGACCGGAGCGGTGCCCCCCAGGCGGCCCGGATCGAACACGATTTCGAAATCGTGCTTGGCGATCGAAAGCTTGTCGCCGGGGCGGAGTTTCTGTTCCGTCACCCGCGTGCCGTTGACCTTCGTCCCGTTGCTGCTGCGGAGATCCTTGATGGTCCAGTGGCCCCCCTCGAGCGACAACTCGCAGTGATGGCCCGAGACGTTGGGAAACCGCAGGACGATGTCGGCGCTCT
>CAMCPF010000263.1 GCA_945876515.1 Candidatus Kuenenia stuttgartensis | reverse complement strand
TGCGAACGTGATCGCCACGCCGTCCGGCAGGTCGTTGGGCACGCGGGTCTCGATCCCCAGCTTCTCGCAGACCACGCGGGCGAGCTCCGGCAGCTCGAGCCGGCGGCCGGCCAGGCCGAACCGGTCGAAGGCGTTGTTGGCGACGGTCTCGTGCAACTGCACGCTCAAGAGCGCATCGGCCGGGGCCCGCGGGCGGGGCGTGTGGGCGGCCAGTTGGCTGTCGGCCGCCAGCCGGAGCTTCAGGCTCGCCACGTCGGCCGTGGTCTCGAGGGCCACAGGTGTGGGTTCAAGGCCCAAGCCGACCAGCGGCTGCCAGACCCGTTCCCGGATTCGTGCCGCCAGCTCGTCGATTTTCGGACCGGATTGCTCGTCCACTTCGCGGCAGGCACGGCCCACGATCTTGTTGCTGGCCTCGCGGCTGGCCTCGGCCCGGCTGTCATCGTGCTGGTTGCGGGCGATCGTGCGGACGAGCGACCCCATGATCGGCACGGAGTCGAAGCTGGTCTCAATGTCGGCCAACTGGGCGCGGGTGGCGGCGCTGCCCCGGGCCGGCGCGATTGCCATGCCGGTGGGCGTGAGGTGGATCGGCTTCAAGACGACGAAAGTCGCGTTACTCTTGGAATGAATGGCCACCGGGCCCGATTCGGTGACGGTGCGGGAGGCCACCTGCCCGTTGATCACCAGCTCCATCCGGATCTCACCGGGGTGGGGCAGGAATCGCACCGCCATCGATT
Organism: Candidatus Kuenenia stuttgartensis; assembly: GCA_945876515.1. Classification (GTDB taxonomy): domain Bacteria; phylum Planctomycetota; class Planctomycetia; order Pirellulales; family UBA1268; genus QWPN01. The sequence continues at coordinate 4,243 of CAMCPF010000263.1, read as the reverse complement.
GCTCGACGGTGCTGCGGCCCCGCACCGGCCGGCCGAGGATGAAGTCCTGCACCGGCGCATTGGAGACCGTGCTCTCCGGCAGCATCCGCTCGACGAAGCCCCGATGGACCGCGAGCCTGACATTCGGGGCGAGGTAGTGGTCGGAGACGGCCCGCGCCAGGTCCGCCGCGGCGGGGGATGGGGAGGCGACGACACCGGCGAGCGCAGCCTTGACGGCCGAGGCATGGCCGCCCTCGGCCGCGGCCTCGTAGTGCTCGATGAACGCGAGCAGCCGATCGATCTCGTCGCCGACGGGCCGGGCCGCGAGCATCAGGCCCACGTCGGTGCCCGGCGTGGGGTCCGGCTCCGGCCCCACGGCCGTGGACCACTCGGCCGCCGCCCGCCAGACCGCCACGCGCCGGGCCACCCCCAGCGCCGCCCGCCGCGTCTCGCTCGCGAGCGGCGGAGGCAGGCCCTGCTCGGCGGTCACCATCCCGGTGGCCACGGTCTCGCCGAGCGAGAGCAGCTTGCCCGGGGCCGAGGGATCGGCAGGGCCGCCGGTCTCGAGCGTTTCGTGGATGGCGACCAGCGCCTGCTCGGCCCAGGCCGCCACGGCGGCCTGCTGGGCTGCGGCGGCGAGGGTCGCGAGCGATTCGAGTTGGTCGATGAGTTTGTCCGGCGTGGGCCAACCGTCGGTGATCGTCGCCTGGCCGTCGCTCGTGGGCTCCCCCGTGCCCAAGGCCCGCGCGAGTCGGCCCTCGCCCCGAAGTCGGCTGCGAATCCGCTCGGCGAGGGCGGCCGCCCGGCGGGGTTCGCCGGGCCCGCTGTTGGCATGGGGCTCGATCCGCCGATCGGCGATCCGCCCGATGAGGCGAGACTGTGGCGTGGGCGGCGTCGCCGTCGCGGGCACGTCGATCCAGTTGACGCTGTCGGGGTCGCTCCAAGCCGGCCCGGGCAAGGGCGCCGGCGGCCCGGCCTCGCGGCCCGCTGCCTGCACCGGAACGAGGCGGGGAGGCTCCGCGGCCGCGGCCGCGCCCGCCGTGAGGGTCGAGGCCGCGATCGCCAGATGGCCCCAGCCGATATGACGGCGTCTGGTCCGCATCGATCCCCGTCCGCCTGACATGCTCGCGGGGCGCGGCACCGCACGACGACCCCTTGCGAGTGGATCGACAGGCACGATCGGAAGAATCGATCCAGCCCGAACTCGCCCGCAGGGTCTGCCAGCCGGCGGTGCGCGGTACGTTGCCGGGCTCTTCCAATGCAGGCAGCCTGGGAAACCTGGAGCAAAGGCCCTGACCGCTCAGGAGGAGTGGGCAAGTCGCGGGGCCTCGAGGATCGCCGTCCAGGCATCGACGAGCGTCGGCAGATGCGCGTTGCGGTCGATCGCGTCGAGGGCGTCGAGCGTGGCGTCGAGACCGACGGTGGCCTCGTCGGCGTCGGCGGACCAGGCGGCGACGGCCCGGTCGAGGGCCGGATCGGGCGCCCGTTCGCCGCCGGCGCCGGCCCGCAGTGCGGCCCGGTAGAACTCGACGGCTGCATCGAGGAACGCTGCGAGCCGGGCCCGCCGCGGCGGGGCTTCCTTGCCGGCGGCCTCCACGATCGCGTTCAACTCCCGGGCGAGCTCGACGCCGCGGAGCGGCCGGCGGCTGAGCAACTCCAAGAGCCGCCCCCGAAACGCTCCCACCTCCGGGTCGAGCAGGAGCCGGGCCCGGTCGAGGCTGCCGCCGGAGGCGGCGGCCGCCGCCGCGACCGTGGCCGCGGCGGTCTCATCGCCGCGCCGCGCGAGTTCCTCGGCGATCAGCCGCCGCACCGTCTCGGGAGCGAGCGGCCCGAACCGCACCACCTGGCAGCGGGAACGGATCGTGGGCAGCTGCCGCTCGAGGCCGGTGCCCACGAGGATCATCACCGCACCGGGCGGCGGTTCCTCCAGCGTCTTGAGCAGGCAGTTGGCCGCCTCGTCGGTGAGGTGATCCGCGTCGAGCACGATCGCCACCTTGCGGCCACCGACCGCCGGCTTGAGCAGGATCCGCCAGCAGAGCCCCTCCCGCATCCGATGCTCGGCATCGCCGATGAAGGCCTCGAGCGGAATCGTCGCCCGGTCCTCGGGCTTGGCCACGACGTCGATGTCGGGGTGGCTGCCTGCGCGGGCCTGCAGGCACGAGCCGCAGATGCCGCAGGCGACCAGCCCGGGCCGTGGCGCCAGGCAGACGAGCGAAGCGGCCAGGGCCCGCGCGAAGGCTCCCTTGCCCACCCCGGGCGGCCCGATGAAAAGATACGAGCCGGCGATCCGGCCCCGGCTCTCGGCTGCCGCGAACAGGGCGGCAACTGTGTCGTGTCCCTCGATGCCCTGCCAGGCCATGGGATCGCCCTCGCGCTACGCGAGCTCCGGGTACCGCTCGACCACGGCGCGGCGGATCCGCGTTGCGACCTCGTCGCGCTCGGCCGAGGCGTCGATCATGGTGATCATGTCGGGCGCAGCCGCCGCCTCGCGGAGGTAGCCGTCGCGGAGCCGCGCGCGGAAGCCGTCGCCGCGGTTCTCGAGCTTGTCGAGCGGACGGTCGAGCCGGCGGGCCGCCGTCTCGAGATCGATGTCGAGCACGAGCACGAGACCGGGCATGAGCCCGCCGGTGGCTACGCCACCTACCGCGCGGATCGCGGCGGGGTCGAGCCCGCCGGCGTGTCCCTGATAGACGACGTTCGAGAGTAGGTAGCGGTCGGAGACCACCCACCCGCCGCGGTCGAGGGCCGGCGCCACGACCTCGGCCACGAGCTGCGCGCGGGCGGCCATGTAGAGAAGCATCTCGGCCGTGGGCGCGAGCTGGAGGTCGTGGCGGTCGAGCAGGATCGCCCGGATCGCGTCGCCCACCGGCGTCGAGCCGGGATCACGGCAGGTCGTCACATGCTGGCCGCGGCTGGCGAGCCACTCGGTCAGCGGGCCGACCTGCGACGACTTGCCGGCGCCGTCCATGCCGTCGAGCACGATGAACCGCGGTGGCGTCATGCCCAACACCCTCACCCGCCGCGGCCGCTCAAAACCCCTGGGTGCCGAGCCAGCGCTCGCACTCCACCGTCCACGGATGCAGCTGCTTCGTGCCGTCGTACGGCCGCACTCCGAGGCCCAGGCCGTGGCGGCCGGTCTCGTAGACGTGCAGCTCGTAGGGCCGCCCGAGCGACTTGAGGCGGATGCCGAGCTCCAGGATCGGCTCGAGCTTCACCGCCGCGTCCTCGAAGGTGTGCCAGATGAAGAGGGGTGGCGTCTTGTCATGGGCTGCCAGTTCGCCGGAGAGCTCGCGGGAGAGCTCCTCGGAAGGGGCGTCGCCCAGCAGGTTCTTGCGCGAGCCGCCGTGGGTCTTGTCGGGCATCATGCTGACGACCGGATAGCAGAGCACGCCCACCGCGGGCCGCGATGACTGCCGGTCGATCGGGTCGGCGGCTTCGGGGTTGCCTTCATCCCCCTTCAGGCAGGCGGTCAGGGCCAGGTGGCCGCCCGCGGAGGAGCCGATCACACCCACGCGGGTCGGCTCCACCTTGAACTTCTCGGCGTCGTGGCGGACCAGTCGGATCGCCCGGGCCACGTCGCCGAGCATCACGGGATGGCGGTAGCCCTTGCTGCCGAGGCGGTAGCGGAGCACGAAAGCCGAGATGCCTTGCGAGTTGAGCCAGCGGGCGTAGTCGGTGCCCTCGTGGTCGGCGAGCGCGCCGTAGCCGCCGCCCGGGCACACGACGAGCGCGGCGGAGGCTCCGACGGCCTGCTTCGCGGGCCACCACGTGATGACGGGCGTGTCGTGGTCGGCATCGCCCAGCGCGCCGGGCGCGGCGGCTTCCCAGAGACGGATCACGCCGGCGGCCTCGCTGGCCATCATCGGCGGCGGGGCCGGCGGCTGGGCGACGGCCGTCGCGGCGAGGAGCACCAGGGTGGCCAAGGTCGTCGAGCAGGCGGGTGGGATGAGCATCGTGGCGCAGCCTTACGGGGGAAACGGGACACCGCATGATACGGCATCCCGCGGCGGTCCGCGCCTCACCGCCGCAGCAGCTTCTGGATGCCCAGCGGATCGGCCGGGTCGAGCGGGGCGACCACGCTGCACACCGTGGCGGCCATCGGCCGCCGGCCCGTCTCGAGCAGGCAGTGCACGAGCCCCTTGGCGGCCTCGTAGAACGGCTGGTTGCCGGCGAGCGCGTGGGGCAGAGGCTTGGGATTACCGGCCGCCTGAATCGCCCGCAGGCAGAGTTCGTAGGCCCGGCCGAAGTGGCCGCGGGCGAGTTT
>CAMCPF010000262.1 GCA_945876515.1 Candidatus Kuenenia stuttgartensis | reverse complement strand
GAGCCTGCCGGTCGTTCTTCGGCACCCTGCTGCCGAGGATCTTCTGGCGGCATGCGACTACCTCGAGGCACAGCGGCCGGGGTTAAGCACGCGACTCACTGGTGAAGTGCGACGAGTGCTCGATCGCATCGCCGCGCATCCCGAACTCCACGGGAGGGTGTACGAGGACGTGCGTCGCGCGGCCGTCAAGCGCTTTTCGTACAGTGTTTTCTACCGGGTGACGCCCGATAGGATCGAGGTGGTCGCAGTGTTCCACGACTCACGCGACCCAGCCGGATGGCAGAGTCGGACATGATGCGTGGATCTCATTCGATGCGTTGGAACCGCAGCACTGACTTGCCATTGACCTCCACCGTCTCCGCGAACATCGCGGCCGGGCGGACCCACAGGCCCCGCTCGCCATACTCCTGCCGGTAGACCACAAGCTCTTGAAGAGTCTCGCTGTGGCGGGCGACGCCGAGCACGGTGTATTCATTGCCCTTGTAGTGCCGGTAGCGGCCCGGCTGGATATCGGCCATGCGTTGCCTCACCCGCAGAGGGAATCGGATAGTCTGGCGACCGCCACGATCATAAAGCCGCCTCACTGGATTCCGCTGGATTTGTCATGGGCCGGAGCGTCGTTCTCGCCGGTGCCGCCCGCTGCCCGCGGTGCAGCCTGCCGCCGCGGTGGTGCACCTGCGACATGCTGCCGCCGGTCGATACGCGGCTCACGGTGCAGGTGCTCATCCATCGGCTCGAGCAGTGCCGGCCGTCGAGCACCGGCAAGCTTGTGGGTCGCGCCGTGGCCGGAGCCGCCTGCCACATCTACCAGCGCGGCAACCGGTTCTTTCCGGCAACGGGCTACCCGGCCGATGCCCTCGAGCACGGGCGGGGGCTGTGGGTGCTCCACCCGTCGGGCGACCCGATGCCTGAGCCTGCCGCCGCCGAGACGGCAGGGCCGCAGCCCCGCTCGGCGGTACTCCTCCTCGACGGTTCATGGCGGCAGGCCGGCGAGATGCTCGCGAGCATGCACGGCCGCGGGCGGTGCGTGCGGCTACCGGCCGCCGCGACGAGCGAGCCCAGCCGCTACTGGCTCCGAGACCAGGCCAAGCCCGAGCAGCTCTGCACCGCCGAGGCGCTGATGGAGGTGCTCAAGGCCGTGGGCGAGCCAGAGGCAGCCCAGAAGCTGCGGCTCCACTTCGAGCTGCACGTGTACGCGACGCTGCTGGTGCGTGGCCACCGCGAACTGGCCGAACGGTACCTCGGTCACTCGCCCCTGCTCACCGAGGCCACCGATGCCCTCGACCGCCTGCATGCCCGGCGCGGAGCCTAAACGGCCGCCGTGGGTCTTCACCCGAGGCCCGCGCAGCCGCCCATGCCGCACTGCGGACGGCCACAAGTCTCCGCGGCAGCGGCCTGCCCGCCGCCGCCACCGGAAACGTGGCCCCGGACCACGCTCAAGAGCTTGGTGAGCTTCGTGCTGTGGCAGTGCGGGCACTCCGGCTTCTCGTCGCCGCGAATAAGCAACTCAACTTTCTGACTGCACTTGTCGCAGGAATATTCGTACAACGGCATCGGCTTCAGCTCCGTGATCCGAAGTCTGCATCTTACACGAGCCAACCGGCCGATGAGAACCCAACGCATGCTTTGGAGCCTGCTCACGATCGCGATCGGCGTCTATGCGGGGCTGTGCCTCGTGTTCCTCGTCTTCCAGCGGTCGTTCATCTACATGCCGACGCCGGTGACGCCCGCCCATGCGCAGGCGTTCACGCTCGAGGTGCCGGGCGCCGAGGTCCGGATCTCTTCCCGGCCCCACGACGGCCCCAAGGCCCTCGTCTACTTCGGCGGCAATGCCGAGGACGTCGCCTACACAGTGCCGGAGCTCGCCGAGCTGTTTCCGGACCGGGCGATCTACGGCATGCACTACCGCGGCTACAGCGGCAGCTCCGGCCGCCCAGCGGAGACGGCCTTGCGGAGCGACGCCCGGGCGCTCTTTGAGCTCGTGCACGGCCGCCATCCGGACGTGATCGTCGTAGGCCGGAGCCTCGGCAGTAGCCTCGCGATCCAGCTCGCCGCGGAGGAGCCCCTCACACGGCTCGTGCTCATCACGCCCTTCGAGAGCATCCTCTCGATCGCCCAGCGGGTGGCCCCGTTCCTGCCGATGCGGCTTCTGCTTCGTGACCGGTACGAGTCGTGGCGGTACGCTCCCAAGGTCACCTGCCCGACGCTCGTGATCGCCGCCTCTCACGACGAGATCGTGCCGCTGGCCGACACCCAGCGGCTGGTCGCAGCCTTCCCGCCCGACGTGGCGACGCTGCGGGTCTTCGACGGCACCGACCACAACTCCGTGTCCGGGGAGGCCGAGTTCTGGGAGGCGCTGGTCAACGGCAAGTGACCGCCCCGCCGCTGGTCGCAGTATCGGGGACACGCGTCCACCGCTTCGCCGCCGCCCTGAGCACCACACTCACATGACCGGTCACCATCCTTCATGATCCTTGGACTGCGCTGAAACAGGACCAGATTGAGGAAAGTGTATTTTCAGAACCTGCGCCTCGTTCGGGGGAAGTAGCATTCCCCGATCCCTGTCGAGGATCTTGGTTTTGGGCGTCACTCCCAGCCGTCCACTGTTCGCTCGCGGGCCGATCGAATCGCTACCAACATGATCGACAACGTCATCGGCCGACTGCTGCTGTGGGCTCGCTACCGCAGTCGGTCGATCGCCACCAACGTGCGGCAGTTCAACGCTGCCGTCGCGGCGATCGAGGAGCTGGTCGCCGCCACACCTGAGCCGGTTCTTCGCGGCCGCCGCCCCGTGCCGGCATTGCCCGGTGTCACACCCATCATGCAGGGCTGGTCGGCTTTCATGACGATCGAGCATTGCAACGACGTTCACGAATCGCTGCTGGGGCTCTTTGCGGAGCTTGAAGCGGACCGCGATGTCGACATCGGCGACATCGGTCGATTCGACCATCCCGCCGAGTGCGGCCCCGAGGTGATGCCGCGGTTTCGCGACCTTGCCGCGCGGATCGCCACGCTGCCACAGACGTTTCCGTTTACGGGCACCGGCACGTTCGTGCACCCGATCTTCGGGCGGCTCGACAGCCGCGGCGGGTACGCCGTCGTGGCGTTTCACCTCCAGTTGCACGTTCCGCAGATCCGCCGCAGCATCGAGCTCAACGGCGGATCATGACCGTCGGAGCGCGAGGCTGGCGAGGGCCACGGCCGGCATGACCCAGATCGTGGCCAGCCGCAACGGCCGCGAGATGTTCGCGAGCGACGCGAACCACACGAGCCCGATCGCCACGGTCACGTCGAGCACCCACTGGAACGGCACCACACCCGACACCCCGTTGATCCAGTCCACGAGCGGCGCGACCACCAGCCGCACGGGATCATCGGCCGGCACCCCGATGAAGCACGCCCCAAACACCCGCAGGCCGAAGGCGGCGAACGGGATCAGCCCGGCGACCAGCTCCACGCGGCGGGAGAGCTTCGGCAGCGGCGCAGCCCAGATCGCGGTCCAGAGCGTCGTGAAAAAGAGCAGGCGAAAAGTCTCCATGAGCGGCGAGTGTAGCCACCAGGGCGTCGGCTGCTGCGTGGATCGCCTCCTACGATCGAGGGTAGGATGATGAAAGGTAGTCATGCTCCCGGAGGCTCACATCATGGATTTCCTGTGGTTTCTCCTGATTGGTCTCGCCGCCGGGTGGCTGGCGAGCCAGATCATGAAGGGCGGCGGCTCAGGGCTCGTCAGCGACCTGCTGATGGGGGTGATTGGCGCGATCGTCGGCGGCTTTCTCTTTGGACTGTTCGGGCTCTCGGCGACGGGCCTGCTCGGCAGCCTGATCACGGCGACCGTGGGCGCGATCGTCCTGATCGCCGGGCTGCGGGCGATCAACCGGCCACGGCTCTGAGCAGCCCAGCCGCACTGTCACAAACACCGAGCAGCCGGGCAATCTGAACGACCGTGAACGAAGCCCCACGTACCCCGGCCAGGGAGACACCCTGGATCGTGGGCGTCTCGATCGACACGCTCCTCACGCTCCCCGGCGGAACCGCCGTGGACCGGGACGAGTTTCACGCGTGGCTCTGGGAGCGGGCCAAGGGGCTCCTCGGCATCGATGAGGGGCCTGTCACCGTGGCAGACGCCGCCGCCTGTGGCCTCGTGCCGCCGGGACTGGTCATCGACACCGCCGCGGCACCACCAGAACGCGACTGGGTCGCCGCGCTCGCGGTCGCCGACGCCGAATGGTGGTTCGCCGACGAGGCGTCGGCCCGCAACGCGGTGAAGCTGGTCGCAGACGTGCACGGCTGCCGCATCCGCGGCATGCGTCAGGATGACCCCGTCGATCACGAGCAAGCCTCGAGAGAATCGTTTCAACCGATCACCGTGCCGGGCTTCGGGACAGTGAGGCCCGCATGGGAGCCGGGATCGGCCGGCGTGGCCGGGAATGGCGAGGCCACCATCTTCATCGAGCCGGGCCTGGGATTCGGCACCGGACTCCACGAAACGACGCAACTCTGCCTGGCGGCAATCGCCACACGTCAACGCCGCGGGGGCGGCCTCGACCACGTGCTCGACTTCGGGAGTGGCTCCGGGATTCTCGGGATCGCGGCAGTGGTGCTCGGGGCCGGGCGGGTCGATGCCGTCGAGATCGACACCGGCGTGCATGGGGCGCTGCGGGAGAACGCCCGTCGCAACGGCGTCGACGACCGTCTCCGTCTCACCGCCTCCTTGCCCAGCGAGCCTCCAGCCTACGATCTGGTCGTCGCGAACATCGTCGCCGCGGCCCTGACCGAGCATGCCGCCCTGCTCTGCGACCGCCTGGGCCGCGGCGGCGGCGAACTGGTGCTCTCCGGGCTGCTCGCCGACGAGGCGGCGGCAGTGGCCGATCGATTCGCGGCCCTGCTCGGCTCACGGCCACAGATCCATGAACGGGGAGCGTGGCGCTGCCTGTCGTTCCGCCGCGAGTGACGCGGCGGCCCGGCCGCCTCAGGACACGAGTTCCGTCACCACGCGGGCAGGCTTCACGCCCGTGAGCTTGTA
>CAMCPF010000261.1 GCA_945876515.1 Candidatus Kuenenia stuttgartensis | reverse complement strand
CCACGATCCCGCCCCCCACGAGAAACATCGCGACCGTGCCGGCAATGCCAAGGGCCCGCATCAGCCAGGGTGCCGTCGCCACGATTCCACGACCGAACCCGCGGGCCGTCTGGGAGCGAAAGCCGGCCAGCCAGAGCCCGAAGTCGTCGAGTTTCACGATCGCCGCCACCAGTCCATACACCCCCACGGTCATCAGCAGCGCCACCGCCACGAGCACCCCGACACGGGTCGTCAGCGGCCGCCCGGCGACCACCCCGAGGGTGATCACGATGATCTCGGCCGAGAGGATGAAGTCGGTGCGAATCGCCCCCCGGATCTTCGCCGCCTCGGCGGCCGGCGAGGATCCGGCCGCTATCTCGTCGCCGTGGCCGGGCCGGTGCTGGATCGCGTGGAGGATCTTCTCGGCCCCTTCGAAGCAGAGAAACCCTCCTCCGAGCACCAAGAGCGGCGGAATCGCCCAGGGGGCGAGCCAGCTTATCAAGAGCGCCACCGGCACGAGGATCGCCTTATTGACGAGCGATCCGCGGGCCACCGCCCAGACGACGGCGAGCTCCCGGTCGGGCCGCACGCCCGTCACTTGCTTGGCGTTGAGGGCCAGATCGTCCCCTACGACGCCGGCGGTCTTGGTGGCCGCCACTTTCGTCATGGTCGCCACGTCGTCGAGCACGCTCGCGATATCGTCGAGCAACAGCAGCAGGCTCGTCGCCACAGGCAGAATTCCCTGAGAAAACCGCCCGCTGGTATCAGCGGGCTCGCTTCTTCGCCGCCTTCTTGGCCACCTTGGTGGCCGATTTCTTCACGACCTTCGTGGCAACTTTCTTCCGGGCTTTCTGCGTGGCAGCCCCGGCCACCTGCTTCACCCGCGGCTTGGCCTTGCTCGGCTTGACCGCGGCCTTCGTGGCGGCGGCAGGGCGGGCGGCCTTCGGCTTGGCCTTCTTGGCGGCAGGCTTCGTGGCCGTTCTCCTTGCCTTGGTGGTGGCCTTCTTGGGGGCAGCCGGTTTTGCCTTGCGGCTCCCTCGGGCGGCCGCCGCAACCTCGTCGAGAAACTCGTTGACAGTGTAGGTGAGGTCGGCCTCGGAGAGCGGCTCGACCTCGTCGATCACGAAGAGCGCGAGTTCACCCCGCTGCTGGGCCTCCATCAAGGTCTTGTATTCCCCGAGCGTGAGGTCGTCGTGATCCTCGTCTTCGCTGGTGAGAAACTCGAATCCCACCCGGGCCTTGGCGTCCCAGCCGTCGATGTGAAACGCAACCCCGTACTCCCGAAAGGGGATGTTTCGCTCCACCTTGTAGCCCCGACCGCGGAACAGTCGGGCCAGGAGATCGCAGGCGTGGGTTTCGGAGAGCAGGTCTTCAGCGGCGGCCATGGCGGGTCTCGCGGTGACGGAGGAGGAACACTCCCGGGAGAATACCCGACGGCCCGAAAAGCGGCGCGGTCGCGGGCCGGCTCAATCTTCCCAGCGGAAGGTGGCGTAGCCCGTGTTGCGGTCGCGGATTGCGGGTGAGCCCCGCCAGAGGATCTCGGCCGCCGGGCCGCCCGGCTCGTCCACATCGCAGAGCAGACCGGCGGCCCCGAAGTCGGGCGTGGTCGGGGCGACCGCCCGGCCAAAGTTTTTCATGGGCAGCTTGATCCGGAGTTCATACCCGCCGGGAATCCGGCGGCCGGAGGCCGTCGCCGAGGTGATCGGCTTGCGGTTGAGGAAGGCCTCGACGGTGGCGTTACCGGCCACGTCGGGCGGCGTGGCTCGGGCCCGCACGGTGCCTCGGAGCATCCGCGGATCGGTTCGCCGCTTCGCCTCGGGACGGGTATCGAAGAAGAATTCGACCGCGTCGCCCACTTCGAGCTTCTCGTCGGTCACCCGAGCGTCGATCACGAACGAGTCCTCGTCGTGGCCGGTTGTGAAGGCAAACGACCCGTCGGCCGACCCCGTCCAGCTAGCCGCGTCACCGAGCACCACGGCGGCCCCGTCGGTGCCGTGGGCGGCGGTCTTCCAGGCGGGGCTGTCGATCGCGGGCAGGCGGCCCAACGGCAGGCAGGCGTGGCGGCGGTCGATCACCACTGGCACGAGTCGCTCGGCAAACAGCCCGTCGGGGCCCGGCGTTCGCAGCCGCGCCCGGAACACGGTGGCAGCGAGGCGGCTGAAGTCTATCGCCTCACCGAACCGGACCCGCACCGATCGCTCGGCGGAGCCACCGGCATCGGCCGTGAGCCGCACCTGCTCGGGATCGACTTCGAGCCCCCGCAGCGGCAGCCCTTCAAACTCACCTTCGAGTTGCACCGGCTCGCCAAATTCGTTCGTGAGCCGGAAGTGGAGATCGCCTTCGGTAAAGCCGGTCGCGTCGTCGAGGAAGATCGGAGCGATCTCCACCACCGTCTTGGCCAGGAAGTCGCGAAACCGGGTGGACTCCTCCTCGGTCACCACGTCGGGCGGGAGAATACCGGCGAGCGTGAGGTTCACGACCTGCGGCCCGTCGGCCTCCATCGTCAGCCAGGTCACATGGTCGAATTCCCCGTAGGCCTCGCCCCGCAGTTGCGAGCCGCCGCCCGTGGTCGCGAGCGCGAAATACTGCCGGCCTCCGTTTCGCCGATAGTGCACGTAATGGTGGATGTGCCCTGCGAATACGGTGTGCGGCCGGTCGGCCAGCAACGCCTCCACCCGCTTCCAGTTGGTGCTGTCGGGGCGGCCCTCGGCCAGGTCCCGCTCGGCGTTGGTCCAGAGCGGCCGGTGGAGAAAGACGAGCGTGTGGCGGGCGTCGGCGTGGGCGGCGAGGTCGTGGCGAATGAACTCGATCTGCTCCTCGCCGATCTTGAGCACTGGGTCTTCGCTGCAGAGGCAGAGGAAGTGCACCCGCTTGTAGTCGAACGAATACCAGGTGGGGCCAAACTTCTCCCGCCAGAGTTCGTCGAGCAGGTCGTTGCTCAGGTCGTGGTTGCCGGCCACGAAGAAGAACCGCATGTCGAGCCGGTCCACGAAGCCGGTGAACTCCTTCCACTGCCGCAGCGCCTCGGCGCGATCGTCGGTAAAGCCCTCCACGAGGTCGCCGACCGACATCACGAACGAGGGCCGCAGCATGTTGAGTTTCCCGACCGCATCCATCCAGATTCCTGGCCGGTGGCCACCCGTGCGGTCGGTCATGATCGCGATCTGGAACCGCTCGGGGTCGTCGATCACCGGCTTGTCGGTCCAGGGCTTCGGGCCGGGCAGGTCCGGGAGCACCATCAGCGGTACCGCCGGACCGGCGACCGGCGTTGGCGAGTCGTGCGGCCCATCATGGGCCAGAGTCAGCCCTGCCGCGAGGCTCATACCAACGACCAAGGCGGCTCGTAGCCAGCCGCGTGAAACCCAGACCAGTCGAACCACGGAACACTCCTCACATCGAACGGTGCTCGAGAAATTGGCCGCCCCGTGGACGGCCCGCAGACGATACCACGACTCGCCTTGTCGCTCCGCGTCCAGCACGCATATCCTCGCCCGCGACGCGACGTTTGCCGCCCCCGAGAGATACCACATTTGACGCACGGCGAGGGGGTCGGCGAACGCTCGCGGAGCATCGGGGCGTATCCTCGCCCGCGACGCGACTTTTGCCGGCCCCGAGCCGTTGCCATCGACGCAGCGATTGTTCTATGAGCAAAGGATGAGACCGGATGCACCAACCTCCCACCATGCTTCACGCGCTCGTGCTCCTGGCAGCGATCCTCGGCGGCCTGTCGGGGCGTGCGGTCGCGGTGGAGCCCCGCGAGCATCCGCTGCCGCTGCCCACGAGCCGGCCGCTCGCGGCCTATGAGGAGGCGCTCTTTCCCTTCGTCCGCAGCCGGGCCTACGCCACCGAACTCGGCTGGAGCCACGACAAGCGGGTCCGGGATACGGGAGCGTATGTAAAAGGTGTTTCCTACGGCACCCATCCGGCGGTCCGCTGCTACTACTCCCCCAAGGTGATGTATTGGCTTACGGGCGACCCCGACGCATGGCCCCAGGGCCGCGACGCGGGCCTCGCGCCCCGGAAGCAGCCGCGGGCGGGCGCGATCCCCGATGGCGGCATGATCATCAAGGAGATGCTGCCGCCGCCGGCCGCCCGCTACGAGGATCTCACCGCAGAGGCGATCGAGGCGATCCTGCGGCAGCCCGGCTCGCCCGGCTGGGACATCATGATCAAGGACTCGGCCGGATCGCCGAGCGGCTGGTTCTGGGCCAGCACCTGGGAGGGGCAGGCGATCGATTCCCCCGCCTCCTTCGACTATCCCCAGGCCGGCTTCGTGATGGCCTGCGTGCGGTGCCATTCGGTCGCCGAGGAGGGGGGCACCTTTTCGTCGCTCCGCAACATCGCCGGCCATCCTAGCGAGCCGGTCCAATACTTCGTCGATGAAACCTGGCGGGACATCCCCACCGCCCTCCAGCCCTACGGCTTCGAGCACGGCAAGCCGCTGCCCGAGCTCCGCGCTCCGCAGGCGCCCGGGCCGGCCCGACCCAACTTCGCCTTTCTCCACGCGTTCGGCCCGGTGCAGCCGGTCGGATTCCCCGACGTGCGGAAGTTCCCGCCAGAGTCCAACGACCATGTCTCGGCCCATCCCACCGTGCCGGAGCGGCATCTCACGAGCGACCAGTGCATGATGTGCCACAGCGGCGCGAGCACGAAGCATGCCTACGGGCCGATCATGTTTCTCGAGACCGATCGCGGCGGGCTTAACGTCTCGCCCTACGGCGAGTGGCGGTGGTCGCCGATGGGCCTGGCCGGCCGCGACCCTGTGTTTCACGCCCAGCTCGAGAGCGAACTGGCCGCCCTCGAAGCGGAGCTCCCCGCCGACCAGGCCCGGCTGGCGGGCGATCAGGTGGTCAACACCTGCCTGCGGTGCCACGGGGCGATGGGCAAGCGGCAATACGACCATGATCGGGGCGTGCCCGACGAGCCCTGGCATCCGCAGGCGACCTTCCAGCGGGAATGGTTTCATGTGGCCGACCCCGCCGATCCGCACCACAAGTACGGGGCGCTGGCCCGCGACGGCGTGAGCTGCACCGTCTGCCACGGCATGGTGGAGGAGT
>CAMCPF010000260.1 GCA_945876515.1 Candidatus Kuenenia stuttgartensis | reverse complement strand
CAGCCGCAGGCGGCGCGGATGTTCGCCGCACGCAACCCGACGAGCCATGACACGGCTCACGCGGTCTCGCCGGGCCGCATGGCCGCAACCGGCCTGCTGCAACTGCTGGTCGCGGTGTACGGCGGATATTTCGGTGCCGGCATCGGCATCCTGATGCTGGCCGTGCTGCCGCTGCTCGGCCCCGGCGACATCCACGCCCTCAACGCGGTCAAAAACTTCCTGGCCACGGTGATCAACGGCGTGGCGGCGGCGCTGTTCACGGTGGCCGCGATTGGCGGCTGGTTTGACGTCTCCTGGCCGCACGTGGCCGTGCTGGCGGTGGGCGCGGTCGCCGGCGGCGTCGCGGTGGTGCATCTCGCCCGCCGGCTCTCGCCGCGGATCGTGCGCCGGGTGGTCTCACTCATCGCCTTCGCGCTGGCCGGCTATTATTTCTGGCGTGAGTGGTCCCACCAGCCGCCCCCCGTCCCGGAAGTTGCATGCTCGTCGTCACCGACCGCCTCACGAAGCGCTACGGCGGGTTCACCGCGCTCGACGGCTGCTCGCTGGAGGTCGCCCGCGGCGAGGTCTTCGGCCTGCTCGGCCCCAACGGCGCCGGCAAGACGACACTCGTGCGGCTGATCATGGGCTACCTGCGGCCCACCACGGGCACGGCCCGCGTGGCCGGCTTCGATTCGGTCGCCGAGTCACTCGCCCTACGGGGCGAGGTGACCTACCTCCCGGGCGAGGCCCGGCTCTTCCGCCGCATGTCGGGGCACGAGACGCTCGACTTCTTCGCCCGGCTGCGGCCGTCGTGCAGCCGATCCGAGGCGGTGGCGGTGGCCGACCGTCTGGGGCTCGACCTCAATCGCCAGGTGGCCCGGATGAGCACCGGCATGCGGCAGAAGCTCGCGCTGGCGGCCGTGCTCGCGACCGAGGCCACGGTGGTGATCCTCGACGAGCCCACGGCCAACCTCGACCCCACCGCGCGGGCCGAGGTGCTCGATCTCGTACGCGAGGCCAACGCCGCCGGTCGGACCGTGATCTTCTCCTCGCACGTTCTCTCGGAGGTGGAGGCGATCTGCGGCCGGGTGGCGATCATGCGGGCCGGCCGGCTCGTGCATGAGCAGTCGATGCGGGACGTGCGGCGCGGGCACATGATCCGGGCTCGGCTGGCGGGCCGCTTCGACGGTGTGCCTGAGTCGCTGGCGGGTCGCGTGCGGGTGGTGGCGGAAACGGCCACCGCCGGCGAGGAGCGGCTGGTGCTCGAGGCGGCCGAGTCGCTTGCGCCCCTGCTCGGCTGGCTCGCCACCCTGCCCTTGGCCGAGGTGGAGGTGGAACCGATCGGTCTGGCGGCGGTGTATGACCGGTTTCACCGGGGAATGGTCGAATGCTGAACGGCGCGGTCTGGCGGCAGGCGTGGGGCGACCAGCGGCTCTTGTGGCTGGCGATGGCCGCGCTGTGGGGCGTCTTTCCCTGGATCTACATCTGGCTGCAGGCCCAGGTGCCGATGGGCGACTTCCAGATGCTCCTGCGACTGATCCCCGACGACTGGCAGAAACTCTCGGGCGTGCCACTGGCGGAGGTGGCCACCCATGCCGGGCGCGTGGCGCTGGCTTTTGTCGATCCGGTGGTCGTGCTCGGAGCCACCGTGTGGGGCGTGACCCGCGGCAGCGACGCCGTGGCCGGGCCGCTGGAGCGGGGCACGATGGAGATGGTCTTGGCGGCGCCGGTGCGGCGTGGGGCCGTCTATGCGTCGCAGGCCGCCGCCACGATCACGGGGGCCGCCGCGCTCGCGGCCGTGCTCTTGGCCGGCACCTGGACGGCGATCGCCTTCGGCCCCTGGTCGGCCGACCTCGCCCCGGCGCGGTTCGTGCCCGCGGTCGGCAACGTGTTCGGGCTGATGGTCTGCATGGCCGGGCTGGCGGCCCTCTGCTCGGCGGCCGGCAGCCACCGCAGCCACGCAATCGGGATGCTGTCGGGCTTCTACGTGATGTCGCTGTTGGCGAAGCTCGTGGGCCGCTTCAGCGAGCGGCTGGAGTGGGTCGGGTGGCTTTCGGTGTTCAACGCCTACGAGCCGCAACGGTTGGTGAGCGGGCAGTCCGACGCCTGGTGGCTGCTGGCCCGCTACGACGCCGTGCTCCTGGGGATCGGCCTGGCCGCCTACGTGGCCGGGGGGATCATCTTCGCCCGTCGCGACCTGCCGGCACCGCTCTAGCCCGCCTGCGGACAGCCCCGCCCCGGGACTGTCACCTTTTTTGCCGGCTACCGCATACTATGCAGGCTCCAGGAGACGCCTCGATCATGCCATTCATCCGCCGTTTCGGGATTCCGCTCTGGCTCCTGCTGGCGCCCCTGCCCATCGTGGGGGGGGACGAACCGGCGGCAACCTTGGAACAGTCGGCCCCGCCCGCGGCCGCCTCCGCGACTGCCGACGCCCCGGGCCAGGAGGCCCTCAACGAGGCGATCGACGCCAAACTCGCCGTCGATGAACTCGACGACTACGCGCGCGTGCTCGACCTCTGCCGCAAGGCGGTCGACCAGGGTCTCGACGAGGAGTCGCGGAAGTTCGCGGAGGATCTCTACACCGGAACCTTGATCGACCGGGCCGGGATGCTCACCGAGGCGATCTTCCGCCCGGGCCGACCCGACCAGCAGTGGCAGCGGATCCGCGCCTTCGCGATGCGTGATCTCGAGGAGGTGGTGGGCCGCGACCCGAAGATCGGCGGCGCCCACCTGATGATCGCCCGGCTCCAGGCCCTGCCCGGCGGCGACAAGGAAAAGGCGGCCCAGGCGGCCGCCAAGGCGCTCGGCCTGCTCGGTGACGACCGGCTCCAGCGGGCCCAGGCCACGCTCGTGCTCGCGGAGTTGACGGAGGATGCCCGTGAGAAGGCCGCCTTCTTCGATGCCGCGGTGGAGCTCTCCCCTCGCGACCCCGAGGTGCGGCGGGCCCGCGGCCTGTTTCGGCTCACGGCCGATGAATATGACGCTGCCCGCGAGGATCTGACGGTAGCCGCGGAGGAGGATCCGCGGGATGCCGCCGTGCAGGAGGCCCTCGGTCTGGCCTGCCTGATGGCCGAGAAACTCGACGACGCCAAGGCGGCCTTCGGCCGGGCGATCGAACTGGCGCCCGACGCGGTCGGCCCGCTCCTGCAGCGGGCCCGGATCTGGGCGATCCAGGAGGAACGTGACCAAGCCCTCGAGGACATCGACCGGGCGATCGACATCGACCCGGAGAATCCGGCGGCCTTGCTGCTCCGGGCCCGGATCAACCAGCAGGCCGGCGACACCGACGCGGCCATGGCCGACATCCAGACGATCCTTGACGACAAGCCCGACACCCCGGCCGCCCTCGAACTCCGTGGTCTGATCGCGGCCGAGATGGAGGACTACGCAGCCGCGATCCGTGACTTCCGCAAGCTGGCGGCCCGCGATCCTGATGACGCGGCCGTGATCGGCCAGTTGGGGATGCTCTACCTGGCGGCGAAGCAACCCCGGGAAGCAATCCGCCGGTTCACGCGGGCGCTCGAGATCGACGCCGACAATTTTCCCTGCCGGCGGGGCCGCAGCGATGCGGCGATCTCGATCGGCGACCATCCCGCGGCCCTGGCCGACCTGGAGAAGGCGCACGCGCTCGAGCCCGACGATTCGGGCGTGCTCAACAACCTCGCCTGGCTGCTGGCGACCTCCCCGGACGCCGACCTGCGGGACGGGAAGCGGGCCGTCGAGCTGGCCACGAAGGCCTGTGAGGAGACGAAGTGGGAGGAGGCCCACATCATCAGCACGCTGGCGGCCGCCTACGCCGAAAGCGGTGACTTCGACAGCGCCCGCAAATACAGCAAGCAGGCGGTCGATAAGGGGGCTGAGAACGAGGAGGTGAAGGAGCAACTCGAGGCCGAACTCGCCAGCTACGAAGCGGCCAAGCCCTGGCGGGAGCGGCAGATAATGGAAGAGGCGGGGGCCGCTGCGGCGGATGGGAAGCCGGCCGATGACAAGCCGGCAGTGAACGGCGGAGCTGGGAAAAAACCCGAGCCGGCCGATCTGGAGCGAGAGCAAGTCGAACCTATCGCCGACCGCCCAGCTCGCCGGCCTTTCGACGACTGATCAAGACGCCGGCCTGATGACCCGCATGCGTACTCAGCCTTCGGCTGCGATCGCATCCCAGAGCGCAATCCGAGCCGCGAGACATTCCCGGGCGGCGGTCGAGGCCTCTCTCCACTTCGCGACATCGTCGCCGCAGAGACGGGCAACAATCCGCCGGCAGACCGGGGCGTGGTGCTCGTCGTCGTGCTCGATGTGTCGTTCGAGATAGAAGCGGAAGCGATCCCAGGCGATCGGATCCTCTGTGGCGAGCCGGGAGACCAGCCCGCGAAACATGTCGGGGATCACGTCCTCCCGCCCGTAGGTGAAGGCGGAGGCGATCGCGGGCGTGGAGCCCGACGTAATCACGGCGAACGACCGCCGTACGAAGGCTGCGGCCGCCGGTGGACAACCACAGCGGTCCAGCGCCGGATCAAGGCCGGCGCCTCCGCGGAGCAGATCGAGCAGCCGCTCGATGGGCCGGGTGTCGGCCCCGGCCTGCCGCATGGCGTCGAGGTAGAGCTCGAAGTGGGAAGCTGAACCCCCTTCAGGCAGTTCGTCCGACTCCTCGTCGAGCACGATCTCGTTGACGAGCCGGCGGGCCTCCGGGTCGGGGGTGGGCAGCCACGGAATGCTGGTGCAGGTCAGCCGCTGCTGCAGCGCCTTCAGCAGGCTCTGGAAGTCCCAGACCGCGAACACGTGCGATTCCATGAACCGCCGGAGCCGGCCGGGCCCGTCGATCCGCCGGTAAAGCGGGTGGGCGACGAGCCTGTCACGGAGGTCGCGGACGTCGACAATTTCAGCGTCGGTGCGACGGATATCAGGAAATGCCCGCGTTGTCAGGGAAGCCACCATGGTAAGCAAACTCGCTGGGATGTCTCTCGACACTTATAGACATCCTGCGTGGCGTGGCCAGCCCCAGGGGAAACGGCGTTTTTCACTGATAATCTGATTCCCTGAGAACGTACGGCCCTGCCTGCCATGTCCCCTTCGAAACC
>CAMCPF010000259.1 GCA_945876515.1 Candidatus Kuenenia stuttgartensis | reverse complement strand
GTCCGGCGAGATGGCAGGGCCGACCCCTCGCCCGCGCGCGCAAGCCTCACCCGATGGTGTCGAGGGTTTCCGCCACGGCCGACTCGTCGAGCGGATCCACGGCCACCATCCGATCGGCTTGCCTGGCGAGCCACCGCGGTGGCGACGTGCCTCGGGGCACGAACAGCAGTCGGCACTCCGCGGGACGCGTGAACCCGACCCGCGTCGGCCAGACGACGACGTCGATCTCGCAGCGGCCGCCCGGGGCGGCGGTTGGGGCGGCCGCCAGATGACGGGCGACGCGGCGGCCGAGCTCGGTGGTCGCGAGTTCGGCCGGCAGGCCCCAGACGACGTCGTGGTGGCCGCGGTGGCGGAGCCCTTCCCGGCAGGCGGTGAGCCGGCCCTTGCGGGAGAAGTAGGCGACGTTGGCTCCGTCCCGCCAGCGGGCGGCGGCGGTCGGATCGGTCGGGTGCCAGACGTGCAGCGACCGGGTGAGGTCGAGCACCGACTCCAGCCGGATGCCCGCGGCCCGCAGCCTGAGGCCCAGGTCGTCGTCCTCCTGACCCCAGCCGACGAACCGCTCGTCGAAGCCGTTGATTCGCTCGAAGTCGGACCGCCAGACGCCGAAGTCGCCCCCGGTCAGCCGCGGCTTGGTGGGGTGGCGGAGCAGGTTGTGCCAGCGGATCCGACGATGCCGGCGGTCGAGGGAGCGGGCTTCGGCGGCGGATCCGAGGCCCGCGAGGTTCGTGATTGAGAGGTTCTCTGGCACGAGCAGCCGGCTGGTCTCCTCCGTGAGCCGCGCGCAGTGGCCCAAGAGCGTGAGTCCAGGCCGCCGTCGGCCTCGATGCGCCGCCAGGTGGCCGCGGGGCAGGATGCAGTCGCCGTCGAGAAACATGAGATAGTCGCCGCGGGCCAGGCGGGCGGCGTTGTTTCGGCACCGCGCCAGCCGGAAGCCGTCGTGGGGCTGCGTCGTAAACCTGACCGGGATGTCGAGCGCCATCGCGAACTGCGCGACGACCTCCGCCGTGGTGTCGTCCGAGCCGTCGTCGGCGACCACGATCTCATAGTCGCGGGGAACGCCGCGTTGCAGTGCGATCGACTCGAGCACCAACGCCAGGTGGCGGGGCCGGCGAAACGTCGTGACGAGCACCGACGTGTCGATTCGGCCCGGTGCGGAGTCGGGATGGCTCATGCCCGGTCTCCCTGCCGCGATGCTGCGGCGATCGCCGCGGCCAGCGGTTCCGGGTCGCCAAGCGGCTCGATCGCCACCTCGAGCGCCACGAGGGGAATTCCGCCCAGCTCGTCGCGGCGGATCTTCACGAGATCCTTGAGCGTGGTCACGACTCGCTCGACGCCGAGGCCACGGGCCCAGGCGGCGAGCGCCGCGATGTCGGTCGGTGAGTAGGCGTGGTGGTCGGCGTAGCCGCGGAAGCCGGCTACTTCGAGGCCGCACACGGCGAGGGTGTGCCGAAACGCCGCGGGGTTGCCGATCCCGCAGAAGGCGGCCACGCAGTCGCCGGCGATTGCTGCGAGCGGCTCGACGCGGCCGCCGGCCGTGCGGGTGGCCGCGGGGCGATGGTCGGTTTCGAGCCAGATCACGGGTGGCCGCCCTAGGCGGGCGCGGGTGACCGCGGCGCGGATCTCCGCCCGCCGCTCCTCCGACAGGCCGCCCGTGCGGGTGAGCACTACGGCCTGAGCGCGGGCCAGGCCAGACGGAGCCTCCCGCAGCAGGCCGCGGGGGAAGAGGTGTCCGCAGCCGAAGGGGTCGCTCGCATCGATGGCCACGATATCGAGCGTGCGTTGGAGGCGGCGGTGCTGGAAGCCGTCGTCGAGGATCGCGACATCGGCTCCGCGGCCCGCGGCCGCGGTGACCCCGCGGACACGATCACGGTCGGCCACGTGCAGCACCCCCGGCACGAGAATCGCCAGTTCGGCAGCCTCGTCGCTGACCTCACCCGGCCTCGCCCCGTAGCCGCGGCTGACGACCGCCGGGCGATGGCCTGCCGCGACCAGCCGGCGGGCCACCCAAGCGACGAGCGGCGTCTTGCCGGTGCCGCCGAGGGTGAGATTTCCAACGGAGATCACGGGGATCGGGGCCGCGTGCTGCCGGAGAAGACCGCGGTCGTAGAGGGTGTTGCGGGCGGCCGTGACCAGTCCGTAAGGAGCTGCCAGCGCCGAGAGAGCGGCCCGCAGGGCCGCCGGCCCCGCGCCTCCGATCGATCCGTCCGCCAGCCGCCTGAAGGTTTCCGCATCCGGCAGGATCGACATGGGGCAGACGTTCCTCACGGCGCTGGGCCGCGGCCACCCGGCGAATACCGCACCTTAGGCCCCCTTTCGCCGGCTCGTCAACGGACGAGCCCGGGGCGGGCTGGGCCGCCTATACTGAAATGAAGGGAAGAGTTTGGCGGCTATCGGCCGAATTGCAGATCGGCAACGAAGGATCGCGGTCGGTGAGCCGGCGGGCCACCCCGCCGCCCCGACTGATCACACCACCGCAGTGTAAGGATCCAGGTCATGGCCAGCGTGTCCGATCAGGGGGGTGATCCGCTGGCCGTTCGGCCCTGGGGCCGTGACGCCGTCGAGGGCTCCAAGTCGGAGCAGTACCTCGCCCGCCGGTTCGCTGCGGCGATCGCCGACTTCAAGGGCATGGTGGTGGCCACCTTTCTGCTGGCCGCCGCGGTGGCCGCCGTCGTCTGGGTGCTCGCGGGCGTGCTCGTCGAGCACTGGCTCGTGCCAGGCGGCCTGCCGGCGTGGGCCAGGTGGGCGTGGCTGGCGATCGGCCTGGCGGCGGTGGTGGCGGCAGCGGTCCGCTGGCTCGTGCCGCTGGTCCGATATCGCGTCAATCTCGTGTTCGCCGCTCGGGCCATCGAACGAGACCACCCCGAGCTGCACAACGATCTAGTCAATGCCGTGCTGGTCAAGGAGCGGGGCGACGAGGCGGCGGAGGCCGTCGTCAAGTCGCTGCGGCGGCGGGCGGCTCGGCGGCTGTCGGGCGTGCCCGACGAAGGCGTGGTCGATCGCACACCCGCCGTGCGGCTGAGTTGGATCCTGGCGGCGCTCGTGGGCCTCATCTGTCTGTATCAGCTGTTTGCCCCGAAGAGTTTCGTCGTGTCGGCAGCCCGGCTGATCGCGCCCTGGAGCGGCTTCACGTCGCCGTCGCGGGTGAGCATCGCCGCGCCGCGGCTGGCTTGGCGGATGCCGGGCGAGGACCCCACGGCTTCCGACGCGGCCGGCCGAACGGTCGAGGTCGTCGGCGGCGTGGCTGAGCTCGATCGCGGCCGGCAGCTGGTGATCGCGGCCCGGATCGACGGTCTCGACGCCGGCGAGAAGCCCGAGCTGATCGTGCGGCCGCTGCGTGACGACGGCTCTCCCGATCCCGCGGCGGCCGTGTGGACGATGCCGCTGGCGACCGGGGCCGGTGGCGTGCGGATGGTGGTCGTGCCCGCTGAGGATCGGGGCCTCGATCAGTCGCTCGAGTTCACCATCGCTGCCGGTGATGCCCGCAGCGAGCGGATCCGGCTGGTGCTCAGTGACGCGCCGGCGCTGCTCGTGAGAGAGGTTCGTTACCGCTATCCCGAATACACCGGCCGCGAGGAGGAGACGCTGCCCTGGCAGGGCGACATCCGGGCCGTCGAGGGGACGCGGGTGACCATCACGGCCGAATCCAACCGGCCGCTCGAGACGGCCGCGATCGACCTTGGCTGCGACGGCCGCCGGGATGTGTCGCTCACGCTGGAGCGGCCGGAACACACGCGGGCGAGTGGCACCTTCACGCTCAAACTCAATGCCGATCGCAGTGATCCTGAGTTTGCGTCGTACCGGTTCGTCTACCGGCCGCGGGCCGGCGCTCCCGGCCGGTCGGAGGCCGATGTGCTGGGCAGCCTCGAGCACCGCATCGAGGTGGTGCCCGACCTCGCGCCCGAGGTGTCGATCGAGGTGCCCGAAGCCAAGGTGCTGAAGGTGCCGCCGGCGGCGCCGGTGACGGTTCGCGTGAGGGCGGTCGATCCCGACTTCGGGCTGGCGAGCGTGCGGGTGGAGACGCGGCTGGCGGGAGGCGCGGTGAAGCGGGGCGAGGAACTGCTCGTGGGCGGTCCGCGGAAGACGGCGCGCGTGGCGGAGACGCTCATGCCCGAGGCGCTCGGGGCCAAGCCCGGCATGGTGCTCGAGTATCGGGCCGTGGCGAGCGACACCAGGCCTGAGAAGGCAAACGAGACGGCCTCCGACTGGCAGTCGCTGCAGATCGACGCCTCCGCGCCGCCACAGGAGCCGCCGCCGCCACCGCAGGGGCAGGGCGATGGCGAACGGCCGGAAGGGGAGCAAAAGCAACCCGGTGACGGCGGCCCCGAAGCGGGCGACGACAAACCGGAAGACAAGCAGGGCGACGCCGGCGAGGACAAGCCCGCGGACGATGGGATGCAAGACGGGGAGGATTCCAAGCAGGGAGGTGACGCCGGCCAGCAGGGTGATCAGAAGCAGGGTGATCAGAAGCAGGGTGACCAGAAGCAGGAGGGAGACACACCTGGCGAACAGAAGGGCGATCAGAAGGGCGAGCAGGGCAAGCAGGCGGACGGTTCACAGGGGCAAAAGCCGAGCCAGCAGGGCAAGGGCAACGACCAGAAGCCCGGCGATGGAGCCGAGCCCAATGGCAAGCAGCCCGGCCAGGGAAGTGGAAAGCAGGGTGAGAGCCGCGAGGGCGAAGGCGATGGGCAGCAGGGAGGCGGCCGTCAGCAGGGCCAGAAGCAGAGCGGTGAAGGGCAAGAGGGACAGCGTCAGGGCAACGAACAAGGCCAGGGGCGAAACGAGAGTCAGACCGGGGAGAACGCGGCTGGCCAGCAGGGCCAGCGGAAGCCGAATCCGGCCGTGGCTGCCGACGGCACGAACGACGGTGAGGCGATGGAGCGGATCCTCGAGAACCGTCGCCGCAACGAGCAGGACGGGCAGCAGCAGGAGAATGACGCCCGACCCGACGGGCAGCAGCAACCGGGCCAGCAACCGGGCCAGCAACCGGGCCAGCAACCGGGCCAGCAACCGGGCCAGCAACCGGGCCAGCAACCGGGCCAGCAACCGGGCCAGCAACC
>CAMCPF010000258.1 GCA_945876515.1 Candidatus Kuenenia stuttgartensis | reverse complement strand
AGGGCTGGAAGGCTTGAGGGTGCCGCGGAGCCGAGGAGCGCCGGACATGAGGCATCTCGGAGCGGTGGGGGTGGCGTGGGCCGTGGTGGCATGGACGGCAGCCGCGGTGCCGGCGGCCGATCCGCTGCCGGATGAGAAGACGGCGGTGGCCGCCGCGGAGACGCTCGGCGGAGTCGTCTCGTACGGGCCCGACGGCCGGGTGACGGGCGTGGCCCTGGCCAACCGGCCCACCACCGACGCCGACCTCGCCCTGTTCGCCGGTCTGCCGTCGTTGGCTGCACTCGAGGTCTGGGGGGCCGAGATCACCGACGGCGGGATGGAAGCCATCGCCCGGATGCCGGCGCTCGAGAGCCTGGTGCTCGAAAACACCGACGTCACCGACGCCGGGGCCGAGCAACTCGCCAGGCTTTCCGGCCTCAAGGTGCTCAACCTCAGGCGGTCGTCCAACATGGGCGACGCGGCGCTCGGATCCGTTGCAAAGCTGGCCGACCTCGAGCAGTTGGTCCTGCTCTACAACAACTTCACCGACGCAGGGCTGGCTCAGCTTGCGCCGCTGGAAAAGCTGCGGGTGCTCGACCTGCGGGGCTGCGCCCTGATCGGTGACGCCGGGCTCGGGCACGTGGCCGCCCTGGACAGCCTCGAGCGAGTGAAGCTTCGCTGCCCGAGTGTGACCGACGCGGGGCTGGCCCACCTTGCCACCCTCCCGAAGCTCAAGGGCTTCGCCGCCGAGGACGGCCAGATCACCGATGACGGCCTCGCGCCGTTCGCCGATCGGGCCGAGATGGACGAGCTCAACCTGATGCGGACCTTCGTGGGCGATGCGGGCCTCGCCCACCTGGCCGGCATGGGCAAGCTGCGGCGGCTGGAACTGCGGGGCACGCTCGTGGGCGACGAGGGGCTCGTGCACGTCGGCAAGCTCACCAACCTCGTGCTGCTCGACCTAGCCGAGACCACGGTCGGCGATGCGGGCGTGGCCCGGCTCGGTGGCTTGGGCAAGCTCGCCACGCTCGACCTCTGGGATACGAAGGTGACCGACGCAGGCCTGGAGACGGTCGGGCGGCTCGGCGGCCTCGTGACGCTCAACCTGCAGAACACGGCCGTGGGCGACGCCGGCGTGGCCAAGCTCGTCGGGCTCGGGAAGCTCGAGCAGCTCACGCTCTCGGGCACGAAGGTGACCGACGCGGCTCTCGGTTCGCTCACAAAACTGCCGCGGCTCAAGAAGCTCGCGATCGCCTTCACGGCGGTGGGTGACGACGCCCTGGCCGCCTTCACCACGGCCAGGCCCGACGTGGCGGTCGAGCGGTAGAACGCCGCCCGACCCTGACGGTCGTGGCGGTGGCGCCGGCGGTTTGACGCGGCCCCGCCCCAGCGGTATCACGACGAAGTTCAAGCCCTCCCCGCAGGGCCTTTCGTCCCTCGCTTTTGCAGCCCGCTTCACGCCACCGACCACGGGAGCCCACATCATGTTTCTCGGCAAGATCTGGAATGCGTTCGCCGCCCAGATGAACAAGCTCGCCAACTTTTTCTGGACGGCCGACCCGATCGCCCAGCTCCAGTACGAATACGACAAGGCCGTCGATCAGATGAAGGAAGGCCGCGAGGGGCTCGAGCAGTATCGCGCCCTCGTCGAGCGGGTCACGCGGCAGGTCGAGGGCGACCGCCAGCACGTCGCCTCGCTCGAGGCCCGGATCAAGGCCTACCTCAAGGCGGGCGAGCGGGACACGGCGGCCAAGTTCGCCCTCGAGCTGCAGAAGGCGAAGAAGGAGTTCGCCGAGAACGAGGCGCAGCTCAAGCTTCATGAGACGGCCTACAACAACAACGTCACCAAGGTGAAGCACGCCACCAAGAAGCTCGGTGACCTCAAGAATCGGATCAAGAAGTACGACGCCGAGCTCAAGCTCTCGCGGGCCGAGGCGGAGCTCGCCAAGCTCGCGCAGAGCTTCAACTTCGACGTCACCACCGACTTCGGCCAGATCGAGGACGTGATCCAGGACAAGATCGGCCTCAACCGGGCGAAGGTCCGCGTGGCCGCCGACCTCTCGGGGGAGGGGCTTGAAGACATCAAGCGGGAGGAGGCGGTCGAGGAGGCGCTGGCCGTCGATGCCCTCCGGGAGTTCGAGATCGAGATGGGCATGGTCACCCCCGAGACCGCCGGCGTGAAGGCCGACGACAAGGAGCTCGGCACGCAGCGGCTCGAGCAGACGGCCGGCTGAGCCCCGGCGGAGTTTGGTCTGGAGTCAGTGAGGAACGCCCGTGTCCACGTCGAGCATGCAGCCTGAGCCGTCACCCGCGCCGCCCTCGGTCGGCAACGGCGCCGCCGAGGCGTCGGCCCCGGCGGTGCTCGGCGCTGGAGCAGCCCCCGCGACGGGCTCGAAAGCGTTGCCCGTCTGGTGCCCTGCCTGGGCCGAGCGGTTGGGCGACGCGTATCTCTCCGGCACGAGTTGCGTGTTCCTGCTGCACGGCAACGTGCGCGACGTGGTGCCCGTGGCCGCGCCGCTGACGACGGGCCGGCCCGATCCGGTCGATGCCTGGGGCACGGTGCCCGAGTTCCTGTCCCGTGAGCTGTTCGGCCGCTGGGACATCGTGCTCTCCTACGACGTGGGCAAAGGGCTGCGGCCCCTGGCCGGCCCCGATCCGGCCCGGCTGCGGACCATGGCCGAGTGGCTCACCGGGCGGCTGGGCAACGCCGCGCAGTGGCCCCGGGAGCCCGACGCCGCGATCGCCGCGATCGATGCGATCCTGGAGCGGAACCTGATGGATCCGCCCGAGCAGCGGAAGCGGATCGCCGTGGTGCTCGACTACGCGCAGTATCTCGTACCGGCCGGCGAGGCGGGCTCCCGCAGTGGGGCGGCCAGACTAGTGCGGGTGCTGGGCTGGGCCACCAATCCGCTCCTCCGGCGGGTGAACGTGGCGATCGTGCTCGTGGCCGACACGCTTTCCGAGATCCATCCGCGGCTCGTCACGAGCGCCGCGGTGACGGCGATCGACGTGCCGATGCCCTCCGCCGCGGAGCGGGAGCGGTTTGCTTTAGCCACCGCCGCGGCCGCGGGGATGCCGGCCGCCCAGGACGACGCCGTGCGGCGGATGGCCGCCGTTTCGGGTGGGCTCACGCTCGAGAGCCTGCGGGGTGTGATCAAACTCGCCGCCCGCGACGGCTCTGCCCCCGATGGCGGCGAGTTCGCCGCCCGCAAGAAGGACCTGATCGAACGGAGCTGCCACGGGCTGGTCGAGTTCATCGAGCCCCGACTGACGCTCGATGCCGTGGCTGGGCACGAGGCGGCCAAGAGCCGGCTCGAGTCCGACGCCCGGGCGATCCGCCGCGGCCAGTTCGAAAGCGCTCCGATGGGGTATCTGATCTGCGGTCCGGTGGGTACCGGCAAGAGCTTCATCTCGGAGTGTTACGCCGGGAGCGTGGGCATCCCCTGCGCCGTGCTCAAGAACTTCCGCAGCAAGTACGTGGGCGAGACGGAGGGCAACCTCGAGCACGCGCTGGGTGTGCTCCGCAGCCTCGGGCCGGTGGTGATCGTGGTGGACGAGGCCGATGCGGCCCTCGGCAATCGCGAGAGCACCGGCGACTCCGGCACCAGCGGTCGCGTGTTCTCGATGATCGCCCGCCAGATGGGCGACACCCGCTACCGTGGCAAGATCGTCTGGATGCTGCTGACGAGTCGGCCCGACCGGCTGCCGATCGATCTCAAGCGGCAGGGGCGGGCGGAGGTCCACATCCCGCTCTTCTATCCCCACGACCAGGCCGAGATGGAGGCGATGTTCACCGTGATGGCCAGAAAGGCCAAGGTGAAGCTCGCCCCGGGCCTGCCGGGGCCGGTCGATCTCGAACTCGGCCTCTCGGGCGCCGACATCGAGAGCGTCGTGCTGGCCGCCCGACGGCGTGGGCTCGAGCGGGCCGCCGACGCCGGTCAGCCGCTGCCTGAGGAAATCTCGGCCGCCGACCTCGAGGCGGCGCTCGACGACTTCATGCCCTCCGCGCAAGGTCTCGAGAAAGAACTCCAGGAGATCGTGGCCGTGCTCGAGTGCACCGAGAAGCGGTTCCTGCCCGAGCGGTGGCGGAAGGAGGTCGATGCCCCCGGCGGCCGCTCGCGGCTCCAGGAGCGGGCCGCCGCGATCCGCGAGGTGATCAGCTCCTGACCGATTCCCCCGTTCCCCGTTTGTCCGACGCCCGCGAAAACACCCCCGAAGGAGATGCCCCATGGCCACCAAGACCCCCTGGTTCGACGACAAGTCAGAGGCCCCGCTACTCGCGGAATATGCCCGCAAGCTCGATTCCTTCTGTGACGCCGTGGCCGACGGCCGCGTGACCACCGCCGAGCTCGAGGAGCAGGAGAAGCGGCTGGTGGGGCTGATGAAGGAACTCGAGCCGCTGCTCTCGCCCGAGGCCCACGAGAAGGTGACGCAGCTGCTCTGCGAGGTGACCGCCTACGATCTCATGCAGGCCATGCACCTGGCGGGCAAGAGCCGCCCGAAGACCGTGTTTCGCGGCTGAGCCGAACCGCCCCTGGCCGGATCTCCCGCGCCCGGCCGAACGTTTCCCTGACTCCCGATCTCCACAGAGCACACGAAAGGCGACCCATGTCCGGACAACCCAAGGCTTCTTTCTGGGTGGTGGTGTGGCTGGTGATCCTCGCGCTGGCGGGGTTCGCAGCCTGGAAAGCGGGCATGTTCGACCAGTTCGGCGGCGGACCGCGTGGCCCGCGGCCCGTGGCCGGCGGTGGCGGGCAGGGGGGCGACGAGGATGCCGGAGGCGGGGCTGCGGGAGACCGGACAGGGGGCGGTCCGGCGGATGACGCCCTGGTCACCGAGGCGCCCGACGAGTCGGTGCCCACGACCGTGCAGGAGTATTCGTTCAAGCCGGCCGAACGGCTGCCGCCCGTGACGGGGATCGCCGGCTACAAGCCGCTCCAGGACGAGACCGTCCGGTTCGCGCTCAACGTCTGGGCCGGCTGGGCGCCGATCATCCATGCCAACGAGGGCTTCAAGCCGGGCAAGGTCTGGAAGACTCCGGATGGCAAGCCCTTCAAGATGGAGCTCGTGCTGATCGACAAT
>CAMCPF010000257.1 GCA_945876515.1 Candidatus Kuenenia stuttgartensis | reverse complement strand
CACCTCCGGGCGGCCGTGTTCGTGCGCGTTGTGTCGCGCGGCGTACTTCCAGGCGACTCCACGTCGCCCGTCTGCCGCTTCGTCAACGCTTGGACTGCCCGGGCAACCCTTGGCCCGCGCTGTCCGGGGTGTCCAGGGAGCGGGATGGTCGGCCGGTTTTTCCGGAAAAGAGGGGGGCGGCGGCCGCAGTGGCGGACCGGGCGGGAATAAGAGATAATCCAATTGGCGAATCTGTTTCAGGCCGAGGGATGGCACGCTCCCGGCCCCACCACCCCCGCTCCGCAGGAGTTCTGCCATGATCCCCGCCGCCCTCAGCAACAGCCCGCTCGATCTTCCCGCCGGCATGAATCGGCGGCACTTCATCAGCCACATGGCAGGCGCCGCGGCCTTGGCCGCGCCGGCGACCGCCTTTACCAACACGATCCTCGCCCAGTCGGGCGACATGCGGAAGCGGCACAAGGCCGCGATCCTGCTCTGGATGGGCGGCGGACCCAGCAGCATCGACATTTGGGACCTCAAGCCGGGCGCCCCGACCGGTGGTCAGTTCAAGCAGATCGCGACCAGCGCCGACGGCGTGGCCATCTGTGAGCACATGCCGCTGATGGCCAAGCAGATGCACCATATGGCCATCGTGCGGTCGATGAGCACGCGCGAGGCCGACCACATGCGGGGCCGGTACTACATGCACACCGGCTACGTTCCCAATCCCAACATCGAGCACCCGAGCTACGGCGCGGTGATCGCGCACGAACTGATCGACCAGGTGCCGCACCTGGAGATCCCGCCGTTCGTGTCCGTTGGCAGCGGCAGCGTGGGCCCGGGCTTCCTGGGGATGACCTGGGCGCCGTTCGTGGTGGATTCCAACGGCAACGTTCGGAACCTCGACATGGGCATCGATCCGGCCCGGCTCGCTCAGCGGCTCGAGATGCTGGCCACCGTCGAGAAGAAGTTCATCGGTGAGCGGCGTGGTGGATCGTCCGAGGACCACATGAAGGTGCTCGACAAGACCGTCAAGCTGATGACCAGCGAGCAGATGAAGGCCTTCAAGGTGATGCAGGAGCCGGCCGAGGTGCGGGAGAAGTACGGCAACACCGGCTTCGGCCGCGGCTGCCTGATGGCCCGGCGGCTCGTGGAGATGGGCGTGCCCTTCGTCGAGGTAGACCTCGGCGGCTGGGACAACCACGGGGGCATTTTCCAGACGCTGTCGGCGACCAAACTGCCCGAGCTCGACAAGGCGATGAGCGCCTTGGTGAGCGACCTGGCGGATCGCGGGATGCTCGAGGACACGGTGGTGATGTGGATGGGCGAGTTCGGCCGCACTCCGAACATCAACGGTGGCGGCGGTCGCGACCACTGGGCTCGCAGCTGGAGCACCGTCGTGGGCGGCGGTGGCTTCAAGCGGGGCATCGCTGTGGGCGAGACCAGCTCCGACGGCAAGGAAGTCATTACCGAGCCCTACTCGTCGCAGGACCTGATGGCGAGCGTGCTCAAGGCCCTCGACGTTTCGCTGGAGACGACCTTCACCAGCAAGAACGGCCGGCCGATGAAGATCGCCAACTCCGGCAAAGTGATCAAGGAACTCTTCGCCTGAGCAGCCCCTCCGGCGGCCAGCGCGAGATCGCAGAGCGGCGGGGCGTCGCCCGATTCGAGGGCACGTTCCGACCGCTCGCGGTGTTGGTGGGGCCTGTTCTGCTCGAGCAGTTCCTGGCGCTGGCGGTCGGCTTCGTCGACAAGTGGCTGGCGGGCAACCTGTTCACCGAGGCCGAACCGCTCGCGGCAGTGGGGCTGGTGGCCTACTGCCTCGCCTTCCTGCCGGTCGTGTTCGTGCTGCCGAGTTCGGCCGCCATGGCGCTCGTCGCTCGGAGTGTCGGGGCCGGTGACCTCGCCGGTGCGCGGCGGGCGGCCGGCCAGTGCTTCCTCGTGGCGGCAGTGATGGTGGTGGTTGCCGGCGCGGTCGCTGGCCTCGGGGGCGGAGGGTTCGTGCGGCTGCTGGGCCTCCCTCCGGGCAGCAGCGGCCTGGCGGCCCGCTACCTGGCCATCGTGTTCCCGGCGCTGCCCTGCATGGCGGTGGTGTTCGTGGGCGTCGCCGTTCTTCGAGGCGCCGGCGACATGACCTCCGGGTTGGTGGCGATGACGGTGGTGAATCTGGTCAATGCCTCGGCGAGCTTCGCTCTCGCGACCGGGCTGGGGGGACTGCCGCGGCTGGGCTGGGACGGATTGGCCTGGGGGACCGTCGCCGGCTACGCCTGCGGGGCGGCCTGCGTCATTTGGTTGCTCAGTCGCCCCAGCCGCGGCCTCCGGACCGGACCGGCCGACTGGGCACCGCGGCGGGACGAACTCCGCCGGGTGGCCCGCGTGGGCACGCCGGCCGGAATCGACGCCCTAGGAAACGCGGCCTGTCATTTGACGTTCTTGAGCGTCGTCAACCGGCTCGGCGACGTCGATGCGGCGGCCCATTCGGTGGCCGTCACGATCGAGTCGCTCGCCTTCCTGCCGGGCAGCGCGTTTGCGGTGGCGGCGGCCACCCTTGCCGGCCAGTTTCTCGGGGCCCGCGACGAGCCGCGGGCCCGGCGGAGCGTCTGGCAGGCCGCCGGGGTCGCCGTGGTGTTGATGGCAACGGCGGGCGGCCTGTTTCTGCTGGCCGCCGAGCCGCTCTCTGCCTGGTTCACCGGGGGTGCAGGGCAGCAGCCCGAGGTGGCAGCCTTGGCCGCGCGGCTGGTGCGAATCGTGGCCCTGGCCCAGCCCTCACTGGCCCTGCTGATGGTGCTCTCGGGCGGCCTCCGGGGGGCCGGTGCCACCAGGCCGCCGCTGGTGGTCAACTTCGTCGGCCTGCTCGTCATCCGGCTGCCGCTGGCCGTCTTGCTCGCCTGGCCGCAGGTGCCGTTGCCGGCCGGCCTGGGCACCCTGAGCGGGCTCGGGCTGGGCGTCCGCGGCGCCTGGCTGGCGATGGCGGCCGACCTAACCGCCCGCGGCCTGGCGATGCTCCTGATCTTCCGGGGCCGCTCCTGGTCGCGGACGGTGGTCTGAGCGCGGCGGACGCCGGGCGGGTTTGGCGCGGACGCCGGCCGGGTTTGGCATGGTCACGAGACTGGCGCACGATACACTTCCGCACGTGGTGTCTGGCCGCGAACCTCCTGAGGGCCGTCGATGGCTGCCGTGGATCTGGAAGTCGAACACTGGAGCACCGCCGACGCGGCCGACCTCTACGAGGTGAACCGCTGGGGCAACGGCTACTTCTCGGTCGGGCCCAACGGCCACTTGCTCGTTCACCCCGACAAGGACCCGACCCGGAGCATCGACCTCAAGCAACTGGTCGATCGGCTCCAGGTTCGAGGCATCGACCTGCCGATCCTGCTGCGGTTCGCGGAGATCCTCCAGCACCGACTCGGGGAGATGCACCGCGCCTTCTCCGTGGCGATGCAGGAGAACGGCTACAACGGCGACTACTGCTGCGTCTATCCGATCAAGGTCAACCAGCAGCGTCAGGTGGTGGAGGAGGTGCTCCGGTTCGGCCGGCCCTTCCGCTTCGGCCTCGAGGCGGGCAGCAAGCCCGAACTCCTGGCCGTGATCGCCCTGGCCGACGACGACACGCCGATCATCTGCAACGGCTTCAAGGACGCCGAGTTCATCGAGACGGTGATGATGGCCCAAAAGATGGGCCGCCACATCATCCCGGTCGTAGAGCGGTTCTCCGAACTGCATCTGATCCTGGAATACGCCGAGAAGCTCGGCGTGCGGCCCCGGCTCGGGATGCGGATCAAACTGGCGGCCCGGGGCAGTGGCCGCTGGCAGTCGTCCGGCGGCTTCCGCAGCAAGTTCGGCCTGACCGCGAGCGAACTCGTCCGCGGGCTCGACCTCCTGACCGAGCGGGGCATGGCCGACTGCCTGCAACTGCTTCACTTCCACCAGGGCAGCCAGATCACCAACATCCGCCACATCAAGACCGCCCTCAACGAGGCCTCGCGGATCTACGCCGAGCTGGTCAAGCGCGGGGCGGGGCTGCGGTATCTCGACGTCGGCGGCGGTCTGGGCATCGACTACGACGGCTCGCAGACCAACTTCGAGTCGAGCGTCAATTACAGTCTCCAGGAATACGCCAACGACGTCGTCTACCACGTCCAGAATGCCTGCGACGAGGCGGGGGTTCCGCACCCCACGATCATCTCCGAAAGCGGCCGGGCAGTGGTCGCCTACCACAGCGTGCTGATCTTCGGGGTCCTCGGCGTCTCGGAGCAGGGGGGCACCGCGACCGTCTCCGAGCCAGCGCCCGACGCCGAGCAGCCGCTGGTGGATCTGCACGAGACCTACCAGAACATCAACGTCCGCAACCTGCTGGAGAGCTTTCACGACGCCCAGCAGTGCCTCGACACGGCCCTCAACCTGTTCGCCAGCGGCTACCTGCCGCTCGATCAGCGGTCGGCGGTCGAGAACCTCTACTGGGCGACGTGTCGCCGGATCAGCAAGCTCGCCAAGAGCCTCGACTACGTGCCGGAGGAGCTCGAGGGGCTGGAGGCCGCGCTCTCCGACACCTACTTCTGCAACTTCTCGCTCTTCCAGTCGATGCCTGACAGCTGGGCGATCAAGCAGTTGTTTCCGGTGATGCCGATCCATCGGCTCAACCAGAAGCCCTGCCGCAGCGCCGTGCTCGGCGACGTCACCTGCGACTCCGACGGCAAGATCGACCAGTTCATCGACCGCCGCGACGTCAAGCGGACGCTCCCGCTCCATGCCTGGAACAACGACCCCTACTACCTCGGTGCCTTCCTGATCGGCGCCTACCAGGAGATTCTCGGCGACCTCCACAACCTGTTCGGCGACACCAATGCCGTGCACATCAGCACCGACGAGCGGGGCGACGTGGTGGTCGATGCGGTCATCAAGGGCGACACCGTCCGCGAGGTGCTCGACTACGTCGAGTTCGACGCCGACCAGCTCGTGCAGCGGCTGCGGGATTCCCTCGAGCGGGCCGTCCGCGAGGGGCGGATCGACGACAGCCAGGCGGGTCGCTTTCTCAAGTTCTACGAGGAGGGGCTCGGGGGCTACACCTACCTGGAAGAGCCGGGGTGACGTTCTTTATGGCGGCAATG
>CAMCPF010000256.1 GCA_945876515.1 Candidatus Kuenenia stuttgartensis | reverse complement strand
CCGCGTCCGCGTCACCTGCTGGCTGTTCACCACGGCGATCGAGAAGGGGGTCTTGCTCAAGAGCCGGGTGCTCGCCGCGGTGGGATCGGCCGCCGACACCGCCTGGGCCGACGCCCTCGTGGGCAGGCTCGCGGTCTCGCCGCCCCCACTGTCCACCTGAGTCGCAGGGCAGCCCCCGGGATGCCGGCCGCGCCGCGGCTCGCCGACTCGCCGGGCCGCCGCGGGGAGTCGGGCCTACCCTTCCCGACGCATCACCTGGCGTTTTTGCCGTGGCGGCGTCCGCCGAGGAGACGCTACAGTGTGCCCAAGTTCCCCGGGTTGCCGCCGGCGAACTCACCACGGAGGGTGGCCACGTGGCCGACATTGTCTTTGCCTTCGACCCCGCGATCGACCGTCCCCTGGCCGTGCCGGAGGCGGCTCATCCCGCCGTGGTCGCCGCCGTCGGCAAGGCCGCAGCCGACTCCTTCGCCGAGGCGGTCGCCGTGGCCAGGCGGGCCGAGGCCTCGGCGCTCGTGATCTGCGGCCGGTGGCTCGACCCGCGTCGGGCCAGCCCCGCGCAGGCCGCGGCCATCCGCGCCGCCGTGATCGACCTGGCCGCGATCGGCTGCCGCACCGTGCACCTGGCCGAAGACGCCTCGGCCTGCCACGAGGTGGCCCGGATGCTGGGCGAGCCGCAGGGGCTGTTCTTCGCCACCCCACACGCCCCGCTGGAGCTCGACATCCACGGCATCGCCGTGGAGTTCGTCGCCGCCCCCGAGGCCGGCCACGTGCCGTCGGTCGTCGATGACGTGGCCCGCACCTCCGCCTGGCGACGGATCATCGTGGGCTGGGACTCGACCGCGCCCACGGCGGCGAGCGACGACACGGCCTGGCCGGGCGAACATGACGCGGCCTCGGGCTTCTTGGCCGCAGCCGCGGCCTCGCCGGCCTGGACGCAGCCGGGCGGGTTCTGGATCTGGGCGTCCCGCCGCCGCCCCGCCCTGCCCGTCGGGATCCATCACCTGCCGCCGCTCCAGCCTCGCTCGCCGCTCGAGCGGGCCGAAGGAGCCTGCTGCGGCCTCACGCTCCTCGACCGCCAGGCCGTCGGCGAAACGGTCGAGTACGCCACCCAAGCCGACTGGCGGAGCAGCTGGCGGGACATCCCGACGCAGCGGGTCGGCTGGCGGACGGTCACCATCGAATCGGTGGCCGGTGCCGACGAGGAACTCGCCACCGCGCTCTGGTCGGCGATCGAGCAGGTCGCTCCGGGCGAGCAGGCGCCGCTCGAGCTCGTGCGGTGCGTGGTGCAGTGCGGCACGAGCGTGAGCCGTCGCGTCCTCGTGGCGGAGATCGCCGCCGAGACACTCGGCCGGCTCCGCGAGCTGTTCGACCCCAAGGCGTTTCGGGCCTGGCCGGTGGAACTCGTGGCCGACCCGGCGGAATCGCTGGCCCCGTTGGGGCATGCCCGCTCCGGTGGCAAGCCGGGCACGACCACGTCGTTCACCTCGGCGCTGGCCGACATCGTCGAGGCGATCGAGCACGCCCCCGGCGGGTCCTCAGCGGCCGCATCGCTGCCCGTCGCGGCCGCCCGTCAGGCCGGCTGGGTCGCCCTGGAGCTGATCGAGTCCACCTGAGTCGCTGTTTCTGAGTCGCTGTTCCTGTCCTGGCCGTGCGCCACGCGGAGGCTTTGCCGCATGTTCATCGAACGCATCGACGTGGAGAAGTTCGGGGCTCTCGACCGGGTCGTGGTCGATCGGCTCGGTCCCGGCGTGCAGGTGCTCCACGGCACCAACGAGACCGGCAAGACGACGCTCCTGGAGTTCGTGCGGGCGATCTTCTTCGGCTTCGAGGGGAGCTTCCGCCGCGGCGTGCTCGACCCGCGGGTGACCTGCGCCGGACGGCTGTTCATCCGCGTACCGCCGGAGCGGACGCTCTTGGCGATCGAACGGCGGCACGAGGGGCCCCACCTGGCCGGGCTCTCGCAGGAAGCCTACGCCGACGATGTGATCGGCCTCGGCGGCGACGAGGGGGACCTGATCGCGATCGACGACGTCGACCCGCGGCATGCCGACTCGGCCGGCCCACGGCACCGTTACTACCTCCAGGACGTGGTCGGCGGGATCGACGAGACCACCTTCACCAACGTGATGGCCTTCGGGCTCGACGAGCTCCACGAACTGCGGACGCTCGAGCCGGAGGGCTGCGGCAGCCGTCTCTACGAGCTGGCCAGTGGCCTCGACCGGTCGCACGTGGCCCGCGTGCTCACGCACCTCAAGACGGCGCTCGCGCGGCTCGACTCGACCGACCCCGACGTCTCGCCGCTGACGGCCCTCAAGGCCCGCCGGGCCGCGCTGCTCGAGCGGCTCGCCGGCTCGGCCGCGCCGGCACTCGTGGCCGGTGGCCTGTGGAGCGAACTGGCCCACCTCGACGCCGAGATCGCCGGGCTGCTCGGCCGGATCGAGCGGGCGGAGAAGACCGAGGCGGTGGTCCGCGGCGTGATCGCGATCGAGCCCCTGTATCTCGCCTGGAAGCGCACGGCCGAGCGGCTGGCGGTGCTGGAGAGCGTTCCGCTGGTGCACGCCGACCGCGACGCCTGGCGGGCCGCCGCCCGCAAACTCCGCAAGGCCGAGCGGCTGGCCAAGGGCCGCAAGAAGTACCGGGCGAAGTATGCCCGCCAGCTCCGCGACCTGTCGCCGGAGTCGGTCGTGTGGTCGAAGCGGGCGGCGATCGCCGCGCTGGCCGACGAGGAGCCGCGGCTCGAGCGGCTGGCCGCCGACGTGGCCCGGGCCGAGAGCCATGCCCGGCTGGCCGCCCGCCGGTTCGGCGAGCAGGTGGGCATCGCCGGCCTGTCGCGGCTGGTGCCGGTGACGCTCTCGGCCGACGTCGATGTGGACACGCTGCCGGAGGTGCTCCTCCCCGAGGGCTTCGCCCTTTCCTTCAGCCCGCTCCGCAGCCGGGCCCGCGCCTGCAGCCGCGCCTCCCACGACCTGGCCGCCGCCAAGAAGGAGCTCGCCGAGGCCAAGCGGTCGCTGGGCACCACCCGTGGCACCGTCTCCGGCGCCGAACGCGGCCTCGGGGGCGTCTCCGTGCAGGCCGCAATCGACCAGGCGGCCGAGAAGGTGGCGGCGCTCCGCAAGCGGATGACGGCCGGCGACCAGCTCGCCGAGCTCGACCGCACGATCGAACGGCTGGGCCGCGACCTCGCCGAGGGGCTCGACGCCCAGCTGATCCCGATCCCGCTGCTCGTGGCGCTCGGCGGGCTGTTCGTGATCGGCACGGGCATGCTGCTCTCGGGCTCGCTCCTGCCCCGCGAGGTGACCGGCTCGCTCGCCTACGCGATGGCGGCGCTCGGGGCGCTGGGCGCCGGCGTGGCCTCGGTGACCACCTGGTCGCTCGACCGCAACGCCTCGGCCCGCCTCGAGGCGGCCCGCCGACAGCACGAGATGGTCAAGCAGCAGCGGGACGAGCTCGCCGCCCAGTGCGGCCTGCTCGACGGCCGGATCGGCGCCGAGGCCGCCCTTGGGATCGACCGCCGGCTGGCCGCCGCCCAGGCCGAGCTCGACCGGCTGGAGGAACTCGCCAGCCGCGAGGGCTCGGTGCACCAGCTGGCCGACCGGGTCGCCCTCGCGGAGCTCGCCGTCAAGCAGGCCACCGAGGAGCGGTCGACCGCCCGGGCCCGCTGGCGCAAGGCGCTCGAGCATCGCGGCCTGCCGGCGAACCTCTCCCCGCGCGAGGTGCGGCAGATCGCCGCCCACCGCCACACGCTGCTCACGCTCGACGACGACCGCCGCCGGCTCTCCGAGGAGGCCCGCCACAAGCGCGAGGAGCTGGCCGCCTCCGGCCGCCGGATCGACGAGCTGCTCGTGGAGTGCGAACTCGTGCCCGAGTCGACGCCGCTGGAACATCTGCGGCTGCTCAAGGAGCGGCTCGATGCCGACCGGGCGATCATCCGCCGCCGGGCCTCGCTGACCCGCCGGCTGGAAAACGCCCGCCGCCGCCATCGCCAGGCGCTGCGGCAGGTGAAGGTTGCCGAGCGGGCCGTGCGGGAGTTCTACGCCCGCTGGAGCGTGGCCGACGAGGCGGCCTTCCTGGCCAAGGTCGATCGCCGCCCCGAATACGAGCAGCTCCGGCTGGACGCCGAGGCGGCCGACCGCGACTGGCACGACGCCCGTCGCCGCACGACCGAGCCGGCGGAGCTGGACCAGTGGCTGGCCGACGCCGGCGCGGTGCCGCTGGAGGGCCGGCTGGCCGAGGCCTGCGAGCGGACGGCCCGCCATCGCGGCGCGCTCGCCGAGGCCCGCGACCGCCGGGCCGCCGCCGCCAAGCGGCTCGATGCCGCCGCGGCCGATCGCGGCAACGAGGCGCTCCAGGCCGAGCTCGCCGCGGTCGAGCAGCTCGTGGCCGAGCAGCAGGAGCGGCGCCGGGTGCTGGAGCGAACCCGGATCGTGCTCGAGGAGACGCGGGCGGCCGTGGCCCGCGACCATCAGCCGCCGGTGTTGCGGGAGGCCTCGCGCTGGCTGGCGCGGCTCACCGAGGGCCGCTACCACTCGATCACCACCGCCGTGGACGAGGCCCGGCTCGAGATCCACGAGCGGGACGGCCAGCTCTGGCGGCCGGAGCGGCTCAGCCGCGGCACTCGGGAGCAGGTCTTCCTGGCGCTGCGGCTGGCGCTCGTCCGTGACCTCGCCCGCCACGACGTGACGCTGCCAATCGTAATGGACGACGCGCTGGTCAACTTCGACGACACCCGGGCCACCGCCGCGGCCCGCACGATCGTGGAGTTCCTCGCCGAACAGGGCTCAGACCGGCAGATGCTCGTCTTCACCTGCCACGCCCACGTGGCGACGATGTTCCACGAGGCCGGGGCCCACGTCCGCTCGCTCAGCGACCCCTCGATTGCCTGGGGACGCCGGGTGGAACCGGCCCCGCTTCCTCAGCCAGCGGCGCTGCCGATGCCCGAGCCGAAGCCTGCTCCCCGCCCCAAGCCCGCTCCCGAGCCGAAGCCCCTGACGGTGGTCGAACTGCCGCCGCCGGCCGGCGATCTCTGGCCGGCCGAAGCCTTCTTCTTCGGCCCGCACGCGGGCGGACCATCGCCCGTCGCCTCCCGGCGCGATCCGCCGGCCGCCAAGCCGCCCCGGC
>CAMCPF010000255.1 GCA_945876515.1 Candidatus Kuenenia stuttgartensis | reverse complement strand
CTCGCCTCGAGCACCGTCTTGAGCCGGCCGATGAAGGGATGGAGACGCTCCGGGCAGAGCGGCAGCACGACGCCGCCGGCGTCGCGACGGATCATCTCCATCTCCCAGGCCCAGAGCATCGACAGCTCGAGGGGATGCGACGTGAGCAGCGGCCGCCCGGCCTGGACGAGCAGCCGGACCACGTCGGCCCGCGCTTCGGACCAGCCCTCGACACCGACGAACACGGCGTCGCACACGGCGGGATCGATCAAGCTGCCACTGTCTGCCGAAACGGCTTCGGGCCATGTGCCGACCGGAACGTCAACCGCGGCCACGATCTCCGCCCCGCGGCGGCTCGCCTCCGCGACCACGGCCGCGATCCGCTCATCCGTACCCAGCATGCCAAGCTTCATGACGTCATTGTTCCCCAATCCCCGCCGCGCGGCCAGATGCAGGCCTGCCGCCGCTGTGCAGCGGGGGCCCGGGCGGGTATAGAAGATCGGCCGGGAGCGCGTCGGGCGTGTTCCGGATCAGCCCGGAGGTCGGCATGCGCGCGGAGGTGATCGCCATCGGCGACGAGTTGGTGACGGGGCAGCGGCTCGATACCAACAGCCGCTGGCTCTCGGCCGAACTGGCCGTGCTGGGAATCCCCGTGGTGTTTCACACGACCGCAGCCGACACGCTGGAGGCCGGGGTCGAGGCGTTTCGGATCGCAACGGGCCGGGCCGACGTGGTGGTGGCGACCGGCGGGCTTGGGCCCACCGCCGACGACCTCACCCGCGACGTGCTCTCGGCCCTCGCCGGGCGGCCGCTCGTGCTCTCGGAACCGTCGCTGCAGGCGATCGAGGCCAGGTTCGCTACGCGCGGCATGCCCTGCCCCGAGTCGAACCGGCGCCAGGCGATGTTCCCCGAGGGCAGCCGCGTGATCCCCAATCCCAACGGCACGGCCCCGGGCATCGACCTGTCGGTCGACGGCGCGGGCCGCCGCAGCCGGGTGTTCGCGTTGCCCGGGGTGCCCGCCGAGATGAAGCCGATGTGGGAGGCGACCGTTGCCCCGGCGCTCGTCACGCTCCTCCCGGAGGCCGCCACCATCCTGCAGCGGAGCATCAAGTGCTTCGGCGCCGGCGAAAGCGCGATCGAGGCCATGCTCCCCGACATCGTCCGACGGGGCCGCGACCCGCTGGTGGGCATCACGGCCCACGAGGCGACGATCACCCTCCGGATCGCGGCCCGGGGCCGCGACGACGCAGAGTGCCAGGACAAGATCGCCGCGACGGAAGCCCTGATCCGCGAGTGCCTGGGACCGCTCGTGTTCGGCGTCGAGTGCGAGGAACTCGAAGACGCCGCGCTCGCGGCCGCCAGGGGCACGCTCGCCGTGTGCGAAATCGCCACCGGAGGCGCCGCCTGTGCGCTGCTCGGCCAGGCGGAGGGCCGCCGCCGCGACCGGGGGCTCGCGGGCGTGTTTCGCGGGGGCCTGGTGCGGCCGGGCGATTCGCTCGCTGCCAGCGACGCAGCGGCGCTGGCCAGGCAAGAGTTTACGGCCGATGTGGGGCTCGGCATCGGCGGGCTCGGCCTGGCTGCCGACGGCAGGCCTGTAGTTCGCTTCGCCATCGACTCGCCGGCCGGCACCGCAACGGTCGATCACATCCTCGGTGGCGGTCCGTTGCTCGCCCTGCCCCGCGCCGCCAAAGCCGCGATCGACTTCGTCCGGCGTGGCGGGGCGGTCCAGCCGGCTTCGGAGGCCGTCCGATGAGTCGCTCCGCAGGCGCTGAAGGCACGGCCTCCGCCTGGCGAACGACGATCTTGTTCGCCGGGCTCGTCGGGCTCGTCGGCCTGATCGTCTGGCCGTCGCTGGCGGGCCGTATCCAGTATGCCCGCACCCGGGCCGAACTCGCGGCGATCGCCGACGCCGCCGCCGGAGCCAGGCTCGCGCCGGTGGCCAAGCTCTTCACCACGCTCGCGCGGTTGATCGGCCCCTCGGTCGTGAACGTGACCGCCGACCGGCGACTGCCGAGCGTGGCCGACGAGATCGCCGCCCTCCACGGCCACTCCCATGGCGGGATCAGCGACGAGTCGGTCGGCTCCGGGGTGATCGTGGGCACCGACGGCGTGATCGTGACCAACTACCACGTGGTGGCCGGGGCCGACACGATCAGCGTCCGGCTGGCCGACGGACGCGAATTTCCTGGGCGGCTGATCGGGGCCGACGCGGGCACCGATCTGGCCGTGCTCGAGATCGACGCCGAGGGCCTCCCGGCCGCCGCCTGGGGTGACAGCGACTCGCTCGAGGTCGGGGAGATGGTCTGGGCGATCGGCAACCCGTTCGGCCTCGACCGCACGCTCACCTACGGGATCGTCAGCGCCGTGGGCCGCCGCGGCGTCACGGGCGATCCCCTCCAGGAGTTCCTCCAGACCGACGCCGCCATCAATCCGGGCAACTCCGGTGGACCGCTCGTCGATGTGAACGGCCGGGTGGTGGGCATCACGACCGCGATGGCCGGCCACGACTCCCAGGGCATCGGCTTCGCGATCCCAAGCAACACCGCCCGCGAGGTGGCCGAGGCGATCCACCGACTGGGCCACGTCGAGCGGGGCTACATGGGCCTCGCGCTCCGCCGCACCGTCGATGGCAGCGAGGGCGTGCTCGTGATGGCCACGGAGCGGGGCGGCCCGGGCGAGGAGGCGGGAATCGTGAAGGGGGACGTGATCGTGGCCTTCGGGGACGAGTCCGTCGCCACCCCGGCCGAACTGGTTCTCCTCCTGACCCGCTCCGAGGTCGGCGGCGAGGTGCCCGTCGCGATCATCCGTGACGGCCGCCGCCTCACCCTCCCCGTCCGGATCGGCCGCCGGCCG
Source organism: Candidatus Kuenenia stuttgartensis (assembly GCA_945876515.1). Classification (GTDB taxonomy): domain Bacteria; phylum Planctomycetota; class Planctomycetia; order Pirellulales; family UBA1268; genus QWPN01. The sequence continues at coordinate 2,297 of CAMCPF010000255.1, read as the reverse complement.
CGCTAATTTCAGGCTGCAGGGGCATCCCTGCCCCCTGCAGCCATGGCGGCCCTCCGGCCGCCGGCCGCACCTCCGGGCGGCCGTGCTCGTGCGCGTTGTGGCGCGCGCAGCGGGTTCAGACGAATCCGAAGTCGATACCCGAACGGGGACTGTCCCTTGCGGGTACAGCCCCCTACGCAACCTTGGATGGCTCGGTGTTGCCCATGCCAATCGCGCGGCGTAGGAAACCGAGCGCAGCCCGGAGGGCGGGAGCGAGGTTTCCTCCGAGCGAGCGGACGGCAGGATGCCGGTAGCGAGCGTCCGGCGAGATGGCATGGGCAACCCCGAGCCTGCGTGACCCACGACGCAGGAGGCGTCCGGACGATAGGGACCGGGCGCCCCGAGCCTGCGTCACCCACGACGCTGCGAGCGTCCGGCGAGATGGCAACCTGCGTGCCCGCGCTGGGCCGTCACGCGTCCGGCGGGGCGTCGCCGGCGGGCTCTGGGGCGGGATCGTCGGGCATCTCGCCGAGCATCTTCGTGAAGTCGAAGTCGCCGCCACCGCCGAACGAGAATCCTCCGGGCTCGGCCGCCGGGGCCTCGACCTTCGGGGCCGCCGCCTGCGTCGTGGACCGCTCGACCGGGGTGCCCTGCGGCCGGGCCCGCATTCGGGCGGCGATCGTGGCCAGCCACTCGGGGGACGGGAAGGCGTAGGGGCGGAACTTCTCGAGCGTGCCCGTTTCCTCGTGGATGAACAGGCCGCGGTTCGGGCCGAGCTTGCTGGCCACCGGGCTGTCGACGAGCGTGCTCGAGTCGGAACTGCTCATCTGGAACAGCACGCGGAGTTCGAACTCCTTGATCGCGTTTCGGTCGAAGGTGCGCTGCAGGTTGGTAAGCGAGTCGCACCAGCAGATCACGTGGATGCCCACGGGCGGGCCGTCGCGGAGCACCTTGAGGAAGTTGTCGGCGGGGCTGGCTTTCTTCTCCTCGCCGAAGCCACCGAATCCGAAATCGCCCTCAGCCTTGCGCAGTTCACGGAACCGCCCCAGGTCGCGAACCACGAGGAACACCGCCTCGCCGTCGAGCACCTGCTCGTCGAGCCGCCGCGTCACCTCCGCCGCCAGGGCGGCCATCGCGTCGGCGACGCCAAACCGGCCCGCGACCTGGATCTCGTGGGGGAGATGGGCGGCCAGTTGGGCGAGCATGATGTCGGGCTTCTCTTCGGCGATCGCCGGCTCCATCACCACGAACCGGGCCGCCCGCCCGAGCCCGCCGCCCGGAAAGGGGTCATGCTCCGCGGCCAGGCTCACGATCGACAGCGCCAGCAGGCTGGTGCCCAGGTCTTCCCGCTGGCCTGCGATCAGCATGTTGGCGCCCCCCTGCCGGCGGAAGATCGCCGCGGTGGGATCCTTAATCGCGATCGCGTCGCCCAGCCAGGCGAGGGGCGCGAGCAGATCCTGGCCGGCGATCGTGCCGTGCGCGAGCATCTCCGTGAGCAGGGGGTTGTGGGCGGGATCGGCCGCCTGGTTGCCGTCGAACACGATCCGCTCGAGCTGCGGGATGTCGGTCCGCCGGTCGGCCAGCTTCCTGAGGTCGCCCAGGAACTGCTCCCGTTGCTCGTCGGTGAGGAACACCACCTGGAACGGGTTGTTGCCCTCCACCATGCCGTTGGCGTCGTTGTAGATCGCCTCGCCGGGCCGGGTCAGCAGCCGGGCGGCGGTGTTGTCGTCGGAGAGGATCAGGCTCGAGTCGGCCTCGTTGCACTGCAGCGCGATCCGCACGGCCATCTGCCCCATCGTGGCCCGCGGGAGACTGTAGGAGCCGCCGAGCGTCTGCGAGCCCAGCAGCACATGGATGCCGAAGGCACGGCCCTGGCGAACGAGCCGGTCCAGGATCAGGGAGGCGTCCTGGGCGACCTTGTCGTCCTCCACGAAGATCTCCTGAAACTCGTCGATCAGGAGCAGGATTCGCGGCATCGGATCGGGATGGCCCGTCTGGCGGAAGCCGGCCACGTTTTGCACCGAGAGCTCGCGGAACAGGTCGCCGCGGCGCTTGAGCTCGCGGTCGAGCTGCTCCATCACCGAGAGGCCGAACTCCCGCTCGCTTTCGATCGCGATCACGCGGGCGTGGGGCAGCGCGTAGTGGTCGTAGAGCTTGAACTCGACGCCCTTCTTGAAGTCGATCAGGTAGAACTGGATCTCATTGGGGCTGTATTGCAGCGCCAGGCTCGTGATCATGGCGTGCATCAGGGTCGACTTGCCGGAGCCCGTCTTGCCGGCGATCAGCACGTGCTGGCTCGTGCCTTTGCCGAGCTTGAG
>CAMCPF010000254.1 GCA_945876515.1 Candidatus Kuenenia stuttgartensis | reverse complement strand
TGCCCGCCTTGCCGATCGAAAGGCCGGTGAGCGAGTCGAGGCCGCTCGCGCTCGGGTTGACCGAGAAGTCGCCGGCGAACGTCGCGAGGCTGAAGCCGCTCGAGAAGCTTGTCGAGACCGGCTGCAGCGTCAACGTGCCCGTCGACGTGATGATCGGGTCGGTGCCGTTGACCGAGAACGTGTCGGACTGGAGCGTGACGTTGCCCGTGCCCGCAGAGATCAGGGAGTTGGCGGTGGCATCGAAAGCGGCCGAGGCCGATCCCTGGACCGTCTTGATCGTGATGTTGTGGTTGAGCGACGAGAGGCCGCCAAACGCCGCCGTCGTGCCGATCGAGCCCTTGTCGAGGAGGGAGATGGGGTACGAGGTGGATCCGACGCCCGCCGTGGCGTTGACCGTGATCGCGCCGCCGCTCGACGAAATGAAGGTGCTGTCGGTGGTTGCGCCACCCGTGTTACCGTCGAGTCGCACGCCCCAGTTGTTGTTGGAGCCGGCTGCACCGCCGCCCGTGCCGCTGACGGTCACCGTGCCCGTGCCTCCGGAGGTTGCCACGCCGCCGAACTGGAGGACTACGCCGAGGTTGTATTCGTCCGCCGCACCGCCGCTGCCGCCGGTGCCCGTGATGGAGAGGTTGCCGTCGGCGGTCTTCACCACCGTATTTCGAGCGGTCCCGCCGCCGTCGATCGCGACACCATGATTCGAGCCCTGGCCCGAAGCGCCGCCGCCGACGCCCGTGATGGAAAGCGAGCCCGAGCCACCCGCGGCCACGAACGCGCCGCTCCCAACAAAGACGCCGATTTGCTGCGCCCCGGCCGTGTCTCCGCCGCGGCCTTCGATCACGATCGAGCCTGACGTGGTCGACACGAAGATCTCACCAGCGATTTCAACCCCGGTGAATGATCCGGACGCCGGCGAGCCGCTATCAGCGTCGAGCGTAATGTTGCCGCTCGTTGTCGTAAGGCTCGCCGAAACGGAGATGTTCCGCGGCGCGGTGAGAGAGATGTTCGCCGTGGCGGTGCTGATCTCCTGTGTGATGGTGACCGTGTCAACACCGGTGCTCGAGAGGCCAGATGAGAGCGAGAAGGGCGTCCCGCCCTGGAACGTCATCTGCTGCGCGGTGCTGTTGCCGCTGGCCGACAGCGTGATCCTGTTGACACTCGCGACGGAGAAGGACGTCGTGCCGGTGATGTCACCGGCAAGGGTGTAGTTGGTGCCGTCGCTGGCGATCGTCACGGCTTCGGAGGTCGAGCCCGTGGCAATGAAGTCGATCTGCAGGTCGTTGCCAACGAGATTGGCGACCGCCAGCATCGCCCGGCCTTCGAGCGACTCGCCCCCGAGGCTCGGGAAAAACGCTCCGCGCTCACGGACGGCGGTGCGGTCGCGACGGCGACGCTCCTTGCCGGGACGGGGGGCTTTGAACCGATTGGCGAATGCGTTCCAAACCATGCGAGACAAACTCCTTGCGATCCTTCAACGAACCGAGTGCGGGGGGCGAACGTAGTGACGGCGAAACGGTGAGCCGCCAGAGATGTGGGGCTCTGTGCGCGCGGCGACGCTACGACGTTGAACTGCGATCAACGCCGAGCGGTCGGAAAGGGGGGGTGGAAGGCTGTTTGAGCCAGGCATCCGAACTGCCAAAACCTGCGGGGGCGAACCATCTCCAGACGTACACAAACCTGATATCTCGTACCACCGTTTGGGTAGGTGGGCAAACTTTGGGGGACGATTTCCTCGGCGGCGCACCGCGGGCTTCGCTGACCCAGGAGAGCCGCTGACGATTCCCGCTTCGTTTTGGCGGGAAAGCTACACCTGCCGATCTGGCAGGCGGATTATCGGCCCGGTCCTGGCTCACGCCTGCTTCACGATTCCGATCTGCGTGAGCACCGGGAGGGTGTTGTCGAGGAAGGCCGTGCAGGCCTGCTCGACGATCTGCCGGCGGGCGTCGGCATCCGAGACGGGCTGGCCGTCCTTCTGCAGCATCCGGCCGCTGCCGGCCAGCCGCGTGTCGACCCGTTCGGCGAGGCCTTCGCGGCCCCGGGCGACGAGCTCATGGAGGATCGCGGCGTCGAAGTCGCCGAGGGAGTGGCCCGTGCCGCTGATCGTGCTGGCCAGGGCCAGCGGCCGGCCGCCGAGCGAGTCGGCTGCGAGCACCGCCTCGTTGAAGGCGTTGGCGAGTTTGGGCTTCGCCGGTGCGGCGGCCGCAGCCGTGACCGGGCCGGCCGTGATGTCAAACATCCCCATGGCCACGCCCGCGTCCACCGCCCGCATGAGCTCGGCCGGCGGCGTGCCCCGCACGGCTTCCGCGGCCAGGATCTCCGAGAGCTTCAGGCTCTTGTCTCCCAGGAGGCCGAGCAGGGCCTGGTAGAGCGGGCCCTGCACGGTGGAGGTGACCACGCCGAGGTTCACCTGGTAGGGGAGCGTGAGCCCGCGGCGGGCCACCCGGTAGTGGATGTCGTCCACGTGCTTGAGCCGGCTCTCGACGTCGGGCATGGGCTTGGAGGCCGAGCCGTACACGTCCCAGCGGAAGGCCGTGTTGGCACAGAAATCCTTGTGGGCCTCGGTCACGAGCCGGTCGGTCGTGGTGCGGAAGAGCTCCTGAAACTCGGGCCGCACGCAGAGGTCCCAGAAGTTGGTGAACACCGGCAGGCTGCCGACGAAGCCCAGGCCCGCCCCACGGAACATCGTGGCGACCTCGGCGAAGTAGAAGGCCGTCCAGTCGTCGTTGAGATACTCGTGGGCCAGGTAGCGGATGTCCTGCTTGAGCAGGCCGTCCACATAGGCCGAGGCCTGGGGATTGGCCTCGAAGTAGCGGGCCTTCTTGTCGCGGATGAAGACGAGGTAGGCCAGCGCGTCGCGGACCCGCTGGAGGCTGTCGCCCTGCCGGAGGGCGGCGTATTGCTTGAGGATGCCGCGGATCGGCTGGAGGTGGGCCCAGCCAGGCATCGCGTTGTAGCTCACGAGCAGGAGGCCGCCGGGTGCGAGCCGCTCGCGGGCCACGGCCAGGATGCTCTCGCGGACCTTCGGCGACACCCAGCTCAGGATCCCGTGGAGCGTGATGAACTCATACTTCCCCAGATCATTCGGCAGGCTGCCGAAGTCGCCCGTGATCACCCGCACGTTGTCGAGCCGGCCGGCGGCCACGTCCTTCCCCACGGCGGCCGTGTGCTGGGGGTTGATGTCGACGCCCACGAACTCGCTGTCGGGGTTGGCCGCGGCCAGCGTGGTGAGCGAACGGCCCAGGCCGCAGCCGAGCTCCAGGTAGCGGTAGCCCGTCGCCGGCGGCGGCACGACGCGATTGAGCGCGGCCACGTAGCGGAGCACGAGCGGCGCCATGTTCGGATAGAAGCCGGGGATGTAGGCGACGTCGGTCAGGTAGCCTTCGGCGGGGGAGGCGGCGTTCGCGGCCATGCGGTGCGGTTTTCCTGGGGCGGGAGGGGGGAGGTTGGGAAGGGAATGGGTCGGAGGCGGCTGAAAAGGGATAGCCGGGGAGTCACCCTACCCACTCGGCGGCATCCCGACAAACGGCAGTTTGCCGCGGCTTGCAGGGGTGGAAGGATCCCCTCGCCGGGCTGCCCGCACGGGCCCGGGATGCCGCCGAAACCGCATTGCGGCCCGGCCGCGATTTTGCGACTTTCCCCGCATGCAAACCCCAGACAACCCCGTTCCATCCGCCGCCAGCCCTGTCGGGCCGGCCATCGACCTCCGTTGCCGCCGGCTCGCGCCGCGGCACGTGCACGATCTCGTGGGCTTCCTCGCCCGGCTCGCCGAGAGCGGGGACGGCCGGCTGTTTCACCCGCACGCCTTCACCCACCAGGCCGTCGAGCCCCTCGCCGCGCCCGGCCGGGATGACGAGTATCACGTGCTGACCGCCGGCCGGGATGGGCCGGTGGTGGCCTATGGCATGCTCCGCGGCTGGGAGGAGGGCTATACCGTGCCGAGCCTCGGCATCGCCGTGGACGGCCAGTGGCGGGGGCAGGGCGTCGGCCGCCGGCTCGTCACCCACCTCCACGTGATCGCCTCCGCACGGGGCGCCGCGACAGTGCGGCTCAAAGTGTATCGCACGAACACCGCGGCGATCGCCCTCTACCGCTCCTTTGGCTACGAGTGTCGCCCGTTCTCCGAGGAGGAGTGGCTGGGGCTCGTGAACCTGGCCGCGGTTCCGGCCCGGATGGCGGCCTGACGGAGGGGCAGCGCACCCGGGCCTTGTCCCCATGCAGCACCGTTTCGAGCCAGAGCCGTTCCGCCGGGTCGCGGTCGCCGCACCCGACCTCACGGGTAACGAAGAGGCCTACGTCGTCGCGGCCGTCCGCAGCGGCTGGGTGTCGTCGAGCGGTGAGTTCCTGGAGCGATTTGAGCGGGAGTTTGCGGCGGCCTGCGGGACGCGGCACGCCGTGGCCTGCTCGAGCGGCACGACCGCCCTGCACCTGGCCCTGGCCACCCTCGGCGTCGGCCGCGGCGACGAGGTGATCGTGCCGGCGACCACGTTCGTGGCGACGGCCAACGCCGTGCGGTTCTGCAACGCGACGCCCGTGTTCGTCGACGTCGATCCGGAGACCTGGTGCCTCGATCCGCGGGGCGTGGTCGCTGCCATCGGGCCGAGGACGGTCGGCATCATCCCGGTGCACCTGCTCGGCCACCCTGCCGACATGGACGCGATCAATGCGATCGCGGAGCAGCACGGGCTGTGGGTGGTGGAGGATGCGGCTGAGGCGACGTTCGCGACCTACCGGGGCCGACCGGTGGGCGGGCTCGCCGACGCGGCCGCGTTCTCGTTCTTCGGCAACAAGATCGTGACCAGCGGCGAGGGAGGGGCGGTGACCTTTTCCCGTGACGACCTCGCCAAGCGGATGCGGATGCTGCGGGGCCACGGGATGGACCCGGCCCGCCGCTACCACTTTCCGATCGTGGGCTTCAACTACCGGATGTCGAACCTGACGGCGGCGCTGGCCTGCGCGCAGCTGGAGCGGCGTGACGCCCTCGTCGCCCGCCGGCGGGCGATCGTGCGTCGCTACGACGAGCAACTGCGGCTCCAGCCCGGGCTGACGCACCGCACCGACGCCCCCTGGGCCGGCGTCTCGCCCTGGCTCGTCGCGGTGGTGGTGGACCGCGACAACTTCGGGCTCGATCGCGA
>CAMCPF010000253.1 GCA_945876515.1 Candidatus Kuenenia stuttgartensis | reverse complement strand
CTGCCCGCTGGCCGCATGACCGTGATGGGGGCCGGCGGCTCGATCGAGGCCAACATCGACCGCTGGTGCGGCCAGTTCGCCCAGCCCGACGGCGGCGAGACCAAGGACAAGGTAACGAAGAAGTCGCTCAAGGTCGCCGGCTGCGGTGTGACGGTCGTGGACATCCCGGGCACCTACCTCGACGAGCCCGGCGGACCGTTCGCCGGCGGGCCCACCGTCAAGCGGCCCGGCTATCGGATGCTCGCGGCGATCGTCGAGACGCCTGAGGAGGGCAACTACTACGTGAAGTTCTACGGCCCGGCCGCGACGGTCGAGCGGCATGCTGCCGGCTTCCAAAAGATGGTCGAGGGCATGGTTCCGGCAGACCGCTGATTCCCCGCCTCACGTCCCCCGGCGACTCCGGCCGCGATGAAAGTCCACGAGTTTCTCGAGCACCACGGCATCGCCGGCAACCCGTTCGCCGAGGAGGATGCGCAGACCGACGCCGTCTTCAAGCGGGACTGCCTCGAGACCACGTTCCATCCCGCCTGGGACAAGATCCTCGGCAGCCCGTCCGACCCGAGCACGTCGATCGTGTTCGGCGAAAAGGGGAGCGGCAAGACGGCCCTCAAACTGCAGATGGTGCGGCAGTTCGAGCGACACAACGAGGCCCATCCCGACGCCCGCGCGTTCGTGGTGCTCTACGACGACTTCAACCCCTTCCTCGACCGATTCGTCGGGCGGGCGGGCCCCGGTCGATCGGTCGAGAAGGCGCTTGCCCAGTGGAAGCTCTGGGACCACATGGACGCGATCCTGTCGCTGGCCGTGACGCAACTCGTGACAGACGTGATCGCCGACAAGCGGTCCGCCCGGCTGACGCGGCCGCAGGCCCGCGACCTCGCCCTGCTGGCGGCCTGCTACGACCAGTCCACGGCCGAGTCGTTCCCCTCCCGCTGGCGGCGGCTCAAGGGGCGGGTCCGCTACCACGGCCGGTTCGGCGGCTGGCCGCGGCTCGTGGCGCTGGCGGCCACCGCGGCGCTGGCGGTGGCCCTGGCCGCCGGCTTCGCGCTCGGCAAGCTCGACTGGGCCTGGCAGTGGTGGCCGTGGGCGGCAGTCGCCGCCGCCTGGATCCCCGCGGGCTTGAGGCGACTGAAGTCCACCTGGCGGGCCTGGCGGATCGTCCACAGCATGCGGACGGGCAACCGCACGATCGGCCAACTCGGCCGCGCGCTGGCGGCACTGCCGGAGGTGGACCTCGCCGGCCAGCCGCTCCCGGCCCACGCCCGCTCCGACGACCGCTATGAGCTGTTCGAGAAGTTTCAGGGCGTGCTCAAGGCCCTCGGCTGGACGGGGATGGTGGTGATCGTGGACCGGCTCGACGAGCCGCACCTCATCAACGGCCAGGCTGAGCGGATGCGGCAGGTAATCTGGCCGCTGCTCGACAACAAGTTTCTCAAGTCGCCGGGGCTGGGCTTCAAGCTGCTCTTGCCGGAGGAGCTCTACCGGTTCATTGAGCGGGAGAATGAGCAGTTCAACCAGCGGGCCCGGCTCGACAAGCAGAACCTCGTGCCCTCGCTCGAATGGTCGGGCGAGACGCTCTACGACATCGCCTCGGCCCGCGTGAAGGCGGCGAGCGTGGGCACGCCCCCGGCCACGCTCGGGGCGCTGTTCGATGAGTCGGTGGACCAGCGGCGGCTGATCGACGGCCTGCGCAGCCTGCGGGTGCCGCGGCAGCTGTTCAAGTTTCTCTATCGCTTGCTCGTGGCCCACTGCCATTCCCACACCGAGGAGCGGCCGGTCTACAAGATCCCGATCGAGCGGTTCGAGACCACCCTGGCCGTGTTCCGCCGCGACCAGGACGCCTTCGACCGCGGGCTCGCGCCCCGCTAGCGGATGGCTGACGGCGACCTTCACACGATCGTGGTCGGCCGCGAGGCGATGGGCTGCCGGTTCGAGGTGGTGTTCAATGCCGGCGAGGTGGCCGAGGCGACCGAGCTTGGCTGCGGCGCACTCGATCTCGTGGACGAGGTGGAGGCCCGGATCAGCGTCTATCGTGGGTCGAGCGAACTCGCCGCCGTCAACGCCGCCGCGGGGGAGTGGGCGACCGTCTCGCCCGACACGCTCACGCTGCTGGCACTGGCCCGCTCGCTGCACGAGGCGACGGCTGGTGGTTTCGACATCGCCGCCGGACCGCTCGTGCGGGCCTGGGGATTCCTTCGCCGGCAGGGCCGCACGCCGAGCGACGCCGAACTCGACGCGGCGGTCGCCGTGTCGGGTACGCGGTGGCTGGAGCTGGATCCCGCCGGCGGTCGGGCCCGACTCTCGGTCGCCGGGGCGGAGCTCAATCCCGGCGCCATCGGCAAGGGTTGGGCGATCGACCGTGCGGTCGAGTGGCTGCGGGCCGCGGGCGTCGCCAGCGTGCTCGTGCACGGCGGCCAGAGCAGCGTGCGGGCCTCTGGCATCCAGGGGCCGGCGCTGCCCGGGCGGAGCGGCTGGAAGGTGGGCCTGCGGCATCCGCACCGGCCGGGGCGGCGGCTGGCGACGATCACACTCGCGGATCGCGCGCTTGGCACAAGCGGCTCCGGCACGCAGTTTTTCATCGAGCGGGGCCGGCGGCTCGGCCACATCCTCGACCCGCGAACAGGTCGGCCGGCCGAGGGCGTGATCGCGGCGACGGTGCTCGCGGAACGGGCCGCAGAGGCTGACGCGCTGGCTACGGCGCTCTACGTGCTTGGGGAGGAGGGGCTCGAGCGGATCGCCCCGCCCGGGGGCTCGACGTCGGCCGTACTCGTGGTGCCGGGCGGCCCCGGGGGGCTACGGGTCGTGGTCGCCAACCTCGAAGCGGATGCGATCACCGTCGAGCCCGAGCCGGGCTTGACGGTGGAAGGGTTGCCGAACCGGGGCTAATCAAAGCCCCCTGCTTGCTCTTCCGAGAACGGGCAGGCAGAGGCCAGCGGACGGAGTACAATCTCGTGGTTTCTCGCCCCGCGGGAATCGTCCCGCGGGGTCATCGCCTCCGCCCCACGACGTCATGCTCGACTGGTTCCAAGCCTCCTACCTCGGCATCGTCGTCTTCCTCACGCTCACCGGGCTGGGCCTGCCGATCCCCGAAGAGGTGCCGATCGTGGCGGCCGGTGTGGCGAGCCGGGCCGGGGCCCTCGACTGGTACAAGGCCCTGCCGGCGTGCCTCGTCGGGGCCCTGCTCGGCGACAGCCTGATGTATGGCATCGGCCGGTTCTTCGGAGCGCGGGTGCTCCGCGAGCATCCCTGGTGGTCGGGCTTCCTCACGCCGGAGCGGGAAAAGACGATCGAGGACCTGATCCACCGCCACGGCATCAAGGCCTTCTTCGTGGCCCGGTTCCTGGTCGGCCTGCGGAGCCCGTTCTATCTGACGGCCGGCATCCTGCGGGTGAAGTACCGCTGGTTCCTGTTCGCCGACTTCCTCTGCGCCTCGGTGGTGATCGGCGGCTTCTTCGGCCTGGCCTATCTGTTCGGTGACCGGATCACCGGAGTGATCCAGTCGCTGGAGCGGGGCTTCACGCTGGCCGCGGTGGCGGTACTGCTGGTGGCCCTGGCCGTGGTGGCCTTCTTTTCGTTCCGCCGCCGTCGGATCCAGATGCTCGACCGCGACCCCGAGGCGCTGTTCGAGAACCGCGAGATTCTGTTCGGCCCGGCCGCCGATCGGATCGCCGAGGCGGTGCGGCTGGGCGAGGTGGACGGCAAGTCGGCCGAGACCAAGCCAGGCAAGCAGGCCGGCGGCAAGACCAGCACGCAGGCCGGCGTGCCAGGTGACTGACCGCCCCGCAACGAGCCGGTTTATGCCGGTGATTCCGGTCGTGCGGGCTCGACCCTGCGGGCTGGGCGAGATGTCGCCCGCTGGCGACGCGTCGTCGCCCGGCAGCGACCTAGAAGAACTGGAGAGGGCTCGCGCGGGCCCGTTGATCGCTCCAGACCTGCTCCGGGAACGGCCATGCCTCGCCCTTCGGACCCCCCTGTCACGGCGCTCGGCCGCATCGTGGTGGTCGATGACGACCGGCGGATGGCATCGCGCCGCGCCGAGTGGCTCTGCTCGCTGGGCTGGCACGCTTCCGCCGCGGGGTCGGCCGCCGAGACGCTGCGGCTGCCGGGGCTGGATCGGGCGACGGCTTGCCTGGTCGATGCCCTCCTGCCCGACGAGGGTGGCTGCCGCGTGGCGGCCGCGATCCGGGCGGCCGCTCCCGAAGCGGCCATCGTGGCGCTGACGACGGCCGGGGCGACCCCGCCCGCGTGGGCCGACGCGGTGGTCGTGGAGCCCGGGCGTGACGACGAGATCATGGCGGCGTTCGTCGCAGCGCGAGAGACCTCCGCGGCACGCGGATTCGCCCGGGTCGCGGCTCCAGCGCGGCAGGGCCTTCTGGTCGGCAACCACCCGGCGTTCCAGAGCGTGCTTGAACTTGCCGACCGCGTAGCCCGCACGCCGGCCACGGTGCTCGTCACCGGCGAGAGCGGCACGGGCAAGTCGCTCCTGGCCCGGCGGATCCATGCGGCCAGCGGCCGGAGCGGCCGGTTCGTCGAAGTGGCTTGCGGCAGCCTGGCCGAGTCCCTCCTGGAGAGCGAACTCTTCGGCCACGTCGCCGGCGCGTTCACCGGGGCCGCGGCAGACCGGCCGGGCAAGTTCCGGCTTGCCGATGGGGGCACGATCTTCCTCGACGAGATCGCCACCGCCTCGCCGGCACTCCAGGTGAAGCTGCTGCGGGTGCTGCAGGAACTGGAGTTCGAGCCGGTCGGGAGTGGCGAGACGCAGCGGGTTGATGTCCGAGTGATCCTGGCCACCAACGAGGATCTGGCCACGCTCGTCGCCCAGGGGCGGTTTCGCGCCGACCTCTTCTGGCGGGTGAACGTGATCACGCTCGAGCTGCCGCCGCTGCGAGACCGGGCCGCCGACATCCTGCCGCTCGCCGGGCACTTCCTCCGCGAGGCTGCGACGAAGGCCGGTCGCGAGGTGCAGGGCTTCGCGCCGGCGGCCCGCGAGGCGCTCGAGCGGCACACGTGGCCCGGCAACGTCCGTGAACTCGAGCATGCGGTCGCCCGGGCCGTGTTTCTCGGGCGGGGCGAGCTCGTCGAGGCCGGCGACCTCCCGGCCGCCGTGCTGGCCGGTGACCGGCCAGCAGC
>CAMCPF010000252.1 GCA_945876515.1 Candidatus Kuenenia stuttgartensis | reverse complement strand
CCCGATGATCTGCTCCGCCGTGAACTTCTTTACTCGTGGCATTTCATGCCCTCCCTTGGGTCGCACCACCCAGAGATTCTCTCTCTAAAAGTGGCGACATTGAAGGGGGGCAGGTCAGGATCGCTCGCCCCGGCCCGCCGCGGCCTGGTCACGGCGTAGCCTGGTCGTCGTCGGCGAAGGGCAGCCGGCGCTGCGGGTCGGGGGCGGAGTGGCCGGTCGTCGGCGGGTGGTCGTCTGGATCCCGCTCCAGTCGCCGCCGCACCGGATCCTGCTGCATCGCCCCGCGGCGATCCTTGCGGCTGCCGTGCCGTCGGGCCACCTCACGAGCCTGCGATCTGGCCGCGGTGCTGCCGCGGACGAGCGCCAGTCTCCGCTTCGCCACCCGCACGGCGGCGGCGTGGTCCACGATCGGCGCGGGATAGTCTCGGCTGATCCGACAGCCGGCTGCCTGCTGCACGCCGGCCGGCATGGTCCAGGGCTCGTGGATGTAGGCATCGGGCACGCCGGCGAGCTCCGGCAGCCAGCGGCGGATGAAGGTTCCGTGTGGATCCTGATCGACCGCCTGCTTCGTGGGGTTGTAGATCCGCAGGGTGTTGATGCCGGTCGTGCCGCTTTGCATCTGTAGCTGGGACCAGTGGATGCCCGGCTCGAAATCGAGGAACTGCCGCGCCAGGTGCAGCCCGACGGGTCGCCAGTGGAGCCAGAGCGAATAGGCCGCGAACGAGACGAGCAGGGCCCGCATCCGGAAGGTGAGCCAGCCGGTGGCCACGAGGCTCCGCATGCAGGCGTCGACGAGTGGGTAGCCGGTGCGGCCCGCCTCCCAGGCGGCCAGCCGGTCGGCGTCAACCTCCCCCTCCCGCAGTCCGTCGGCCGCCCGGAGCATGTTCTGAAACTCGATCGCGGGCTCGTCTTCCAGCTTCTGCATGAAGTGGCAGTGCCAGTGGAGCCGCGACTGCACCGCCCGCAGGCTCCGCTGCCAGGCCCGCAGGGTCTGCCGCTCGCCCGGGCTCGTCGCCAAGATAGCGCTGGCGGCCACTTCGAGTCTGCGGGCCTCGCTCGCTTGCCAGACATGCCGCATCGAAAGCGTGCCGAAGGCGAGGTGCGGGCTCAGCCGAGAGCAGGCGGTGGCCGCGGTCACAGGGCTGCTGATGCCGCCGGAATAGCGCCGGCCGCGGCGACTCAAAAAATCTTCGAGCACGTCGTGGGCGGCCCGCTCGCCACCGCGCTGGCGGTCCTTTCCATCGGGCGGCAGGCCCAAGTCACTGCAGCCGAGGACACCAGAGGTCTCGAGTCGCTCGATCACCTCGCGGCCGCCGCGACGCATGGCCCGCGGCACTGCCGCCTGCGGGCTCTCCATGCGATCTTCCCAGAGCCGGTTCCAGCCGTTTCGCGAGGCGAGCCGCCGCACGACGCCGGTCTGCGGCACCTCCAGAAACTCGACGCCGGCCTCACTCGCCCAGCGGCGCACGCGGCGGTCGCGGGCGTAGGTCACGCTCGTGCCGGTCTCCTCGTGGGCCACGAGCAGCGTGAAGCCTGTCTCCTCGCGGAGCCGCTCAAGCATCGTGACCGCCTCACCCCGCCGGGTGACGAGCCGGATGCCGAGGCGGGCGAGTGCGGGCTCGAGGTCACGGAGGCATTCCTGCTGGAACGCCGAGTGGCTGGAATCCCACTCCGGCTGCCCGAGCACCTCGGGCTCGTAGAGAAACACCGCGAACACGGCCCCGCCCTGCGAACGCTCGACGGCCGTGGCGAGCGCAGCCTGGTCCGCCACGCGAAGATCACGCTTGAGCCAGACGCAGACCGGAGGGCGGGCGGTCACTGGAATACCGGCGGGATGGGGCGCGACCTCGCGTTGCTCTTACGATAGGCCGCGGCGGGCGAGGAGGTACTGGCCTTCGCACTCGTGGTAATTTTTGGAGACTCCGGGCTTCACGTCGCTGGTCGTCTCCGCGACGATCGACTTCCTGAGGATGCACCTCGACGCCTGGGACCACGTCTGAGATCCCGGCTGGAACGGCGGCAGAAAAATCATGGCTGCCTCCCGGGCATCACCCATCTCGCCTCACCCATTGTTTGCGACGGCCGCCTGCACGGACTAGCCTCACGGGGGCCGGGCAATCCCCGCCACGAGCCCTATCGCGGCAGCAGCCCCCTGACTGGTGCCAATCATGAAACGTCAAGCCGACGGAGTGCGAAGCGGACCGCGTCGCTCCCGGCGCCGGGTCGCGCCGTTCGAGCGACTCGAGCCGAGGCTGGCGCTGGCCGCGGCACCCGTGAACCCCAACTCGGGCTCCATCGTCGCGAGCCAGTTTCAGCCCTACGGCTATTCGTTGCTTGGCTCGCAGTTGCTGGACGTATCGGCCAGCGGCGGCCAGTCGCTGCAGCTCACCGCCCCGAACAACACGGGCACGCCTCCGGCCGCGCCGGCGACGTACGGCTACCCGCAGTCGGCGGTGAACAGCGGCCAGATCACCGACAGCCAGGTGAACGTCGGCGGCTTCACGACGCTGGGGATGCAGTTGCAGGATGTCGTGATCACCGGTGGCGCGATCCGGGTCGACGTGCTCGACGAGGGAATCGGAAAGCCGGCCGCCGGAGGGACGCAGCCGGTGCCCTCAGGCGGGGCGAACACGCTGCCGCCCCTCGTCCCGCCCGGGTCACCGGGCGGCACCGCCAACTCCGGTGTGATCGCCTCCAGCCAGTTCAACGACGGCGGGTTCGGGCCGCTGGGTATCCAGGCCAGCGGGCTCTCGGTGGGCGGTGACCTCTCGAT
This sequence comes from Candidatus Kuenenia stuttgartensis, assembly GCA_945876515.1. Taxonomy (GTDB): domain Bacteria; phylum Planctomycetota; class Planctomycetia; order Pirellulales; family UBA1268; genus QWPN01. The sequence continues at coordinate 2,364 of CAMCPF010000252.1, read as the reverse complement.
CGTGTCGCGGACCACGCTGGGCACGCCGGACGTGCCGGTGCCGGCGCCCGCGGTGCCCTTCGCGCCGCCCCTGCCGGGCATGGCCGTCAACGCCGGCACGATTCGCGACAGTCAGTTCGCCGACGGCGGATTCGGCGACACCGGCCTGCAGTTGCGGTCGGTGCAGGTGGGGGGATCGATCGACGTCGGGGCGGAGCGGTTCCTGATCCAGCCGACGACCGGCGTGGGCAACCTCGGGCCGCCGACCCTCGTGGGCGTCCTGAGCGCGAAGTCGAAGGTAGTCACTTTCGCCAAAGCCGCCGCAGGCTCCGCCCCACCGACCAGCATGCTGTATCCCGGGATGTTCGTCGTCGGCAACGGCATTCCGCCCAAGACCGTCGTGCAGTCGATCGTCAACGGACGAACCATCACGCTCTCGAGACGGCCGCTCAAGACGGGCCCCAAGCAGCTCTTTTTCTCCACGCAGGACACGGGCACGAACACCGGCCTCATCGTTTCCAGCCAGGTGGCCGACGGTGGGTTCGGCGACATCGGCATGCAGTGGTCGAACGTGACCGTCGGTGGCCGGGTAGCCACGCTGCACAGCGGCCTCGAGATTCAGCCGGAACTTGATAACGTCGGCTCGATCACCACGGGCCAGAAGCAGTTCGGTGTGCTCGGCACGCCGTCGTTCTCGGCTACCACGCCATCCGGTGTTCCTGCCCCGGCCGCCGCGCTCGCGGGGGCCCCCGGAACCGCCCCGGGCGGCGGCACGAGCAACGACGCGACCAACAGCGGGCGAATCGTGGCGAGCCAGTTCGCGGACGGCGGCTTCGGCGACATCGGGATGCAATGGCAAAACGTGCACGTGAGTGGCAACGTCGAGGCGACGCACAACTCGCTTTCCGTTCAGCCGGAGAACACGAACCAGGGGCTGATCTCCGTGGCCGACGTGTCCTTCACGACGGCACCCCCGGTCTTCGCCCCCTCTCAGGCCTCGGGAGGAGGGCCGCTGCCCGCCACGCCCGCGCTCGTGACGCAGGGAACGCCAGTGTCGCCCGTGCTGCCCGTGCCGACGCGCCCCGGCGGGTCGGGTGCCGGCTCCAACTCCGCCTCCAACAGCGGACTGATTTCCCGGAGCCAGTTCGCCGACGGTGGCTTTGGTGACGTCGGCCTGCAGTGGTCGAACGTGACCGTCCGCGGCGACGTCCAGGTGGTGCACAACTCGCTGTCGATCCAGCCCGAGGGCTCGAACCTCGCGGGCGTCTCGGTGCAGAACGTCACGTTCGGGTCGGCGACGGCGCCGGCCGGCGACCCCCGGCTCGCGCCAGCCACGCTCGCCAGCCTCACGGTCCCGCCAGCCCGCTCGGGGCCGCCCCCGTTCGTGCCGAACAACGCCTTTGCCAGAACGTCGAACGTGGTCAACCGGATCAATCAGCAGTTCTCGAGTGGCCCGGCCGCTGCCACGTCGCTGCAGTGGCGATCCGTCGCCCGCGATTCCACCGGCCTGGTGATCGTCAACAACGTGCTCAAGGTCAGCAACAACGGCACGGCGGGGAAGCGGCCGGGCGCCGTGGCGGGCACGATCCGGGTGAACGGCATCACGTTTCCGGGCCGCGTGCCCCCCCGAGCGCTGGCAGCGAGGCCGCCCGCGTCCGTGCAGCCGGTGCTTCTCCGAGGCAGGGCCGGATCCACCGGCATCGCCATCCCGCGGATCATGCGGCTGAACTCTGCCACCAACAGCGGCACGCTCTCCGGCAATCAGTTTCTCGACGGAGGAACGGGTGACATCGGCCTGCAGTGGCGCGATGTGACGATCAACGGATCCGTCCGCATCGAGCACAACTCCTGCTCGATCAACGTGGTGGGAGATGCCGCCGCCACCGGGCCGATCACGCTCTCCGGAATCCGGTTCGCCACCGGCTGGTCTGCGTCGGGGGCCGCCAGCGACAGCCTTTTCCTGACGCCCTCCGCCGCCGGACTGGCTGCCGCGCCGAAGCGGAGCGTGGCGAGCGGCGCCGCAGGCGCAAGCAACGCTGCCATGCTCACAGGCGGCCAGTTTCTCGATGGCGGCATGGGGCAGATCGGGCTGCAGTGGCAGCACGTGACGATCAACCCTCCGGTCCGGATCGTCAACAACGTGTTCTCGATCAACGTCTCGGGAACCAACACCCGCGACATCACGGTGCAGAACGTGGCCTTCACCTGACGGCCACCCGGGGCCATGAGCCGCCAAGCGGCCGGGATCAGCCGCGGCGGGCGAGGAGGTACTGGTGGAAGCACCAGATCCGCTCCTCGCGGGTGCCCAGGCAGCCCTTGAAGGGCGTGGCGGCGAGGCCCTGCTGCACGGCCGCGAACACGCTCGCGTCCTCCCGCTGGATCGCG
>CAMCPF010000251.1 GCA_945876515.1 Candidatus Kuenenia stuttgartensis | reverse complement strand
GGCCAGGGGATGCTCAATCAGCTCTGCCTGGTGGGCCACAAGCCGCTGACGAACGAGTCCGGATGGGGCGGCCGCGTCGATCTGCTCTACGGCACCGACTGGTGGACCGCCGTGGCCCGCGGCCTGGACGCGTTTCCCTTCAGCGAGGTGAACGCCTTGGGGGTGCCGCGCTGGGGGTCGAGCCGCTACTACGGTCTGGCGTTGCCGCAGTTCTACGTGGAGGCCGGGCGCGAGGAACTCTCGCTGCTCGTGGGCCACTTCTACACGCCGCTCGGTTACGAAGTGGTGCCGGCCGTCGGCAACTTCTTTTTCACCCGGACCTACCTGTTTGAATATGGCACGCCGACGACGCACACGGGAATCCTGGGAACCTGGTCGCCCCAGGCGGGAGTGGCGGTCACGGCCGGTGTGATGAACGGTTGGGACAACTTCAGCGACGGCATGCCGGCCGTGGCCAACCCCGACTATCCCGGGGCGGGCAGCAACCTGGGCTTCATCGGAGAAGTCCTGCTCGAGAGCGAGGACGGGGCACGCGAGCTCGGCTTCGCCCTGACCTCAGGCAATGAATACAAACCGCGCGCCGACGACATTGGCCGGCCGATGCCGCCCACGGTTGGCAATCTCACGATGTACACGGTCTACGCCGTCGTGCCCCTCACGGATCGGCTCACCTCGGTCGTCGAGCACTCCAATGCCTGGCAGTTTCAGGCCGACACCGGATTCGCCAACCGGGGCCAGCTGCCCGGCCTCGCCCAGTGGTACGGTCTGACGCACTACAGCTACCTCGAGCTTCGGGAGGGGCTGGCAGCGGGCCTGCGGATCGAGTGGTTTCGCGACAACAACGGGAGTCGGGTCTTCTACCCGGTGCGGAATGCCGTGACCGCATCCGAGCCGGTTGCCGGTGGGTTCGCCGGCAACTTCTGGGCGATCACCTGGTGCCTGAACTGGCGAATCCATTCCAACTGGACGATTCGTCCCGAACTCCGCCACGACTGGTTCACGCCGGATGACTACGGCTCGGGCGCGCTGCCATTCGGCGACGTCACCGCCCGGCCCGGCGGGCTGGTGACGGGGTCGGCCTTTGGCCAGCTCTTCTACGGCTGCGACGTGGTCGCGACCTTCTGAACCGCGGCCGACGCCGGCTCTCGGGGAGGAGGGCCGACCTCGCACGCCGTCTCGACCGGACAGGGCGCGACGTGCCAGATGTCGCGGGCATATTCCGCGATGGTGCGGTCGCTGGAGAACTTCCCCGCCTTGGCCACGTTGCGAATCGCCATCGCCGCCCAGCGGTGCGGGTCGCGGGAGAGCGCCCAGGCCCGTTCCTTGGCCGCCATGTAGGAGGCCAGGTCGGCGAGGTGCATGTAGTGGTCGCCGTGATACAGGAGCGCCTCCCGGATCGGTTCGAACGCCCCCGGCTCCTCGTGGCAGAAGTGATTGTTGAAGATCAGGTCGAGCGCGGCGCGAACCTCCGGCTCGTGGTGATAATGCCATTGGGGGCTGTACCAGCCGCGGCTGCCGGCGACCTCGTCGGCCGAGAGCCCGAACAGCATGATGTTCTCCTCGCCGACCTCGGCGGCGATCTCCACGGTCGCCCCGTCGCGGGTGCCGACGGTGAGGGCGCCGTTGAGCATGAACTTCATGTTGCTCGTGCCGCTGGCCTCGTACCCGGCGGTCGAGATCTGCTCGGAGATGTCGCTGGCCGGAATCAGCCGTTCCGCCAGGCTGACCGAGTAGTTGGGGAGAAACTCCACCCGCAGCCGGCCCCGGACCGCCGGATCGTGGTTCACGACCCTGCCGATCGACGTGATCAGCCGGATGATCACCTTGGCCAGGTGGTAGGCGGGCGCCGCCTTGCCGGCGAACAGGTGGGTCTGTGGCGGGAGGTCGAGATGGGGGTCGTTCCGCAGCCGGTTGTAGGTCACCACGATCCCCAACGCCGCCAGCAACTGCCGCTTGTACTCGTGAATCCGCTTGATCTGGGTGTCGAACAGGGTCGTGGCGTCGAGCTCGATGCCATGGGTCTCGGCGAGCCAGTCGACGAAGCGGCGCTTGGCCTGGCGCTTGGCGTTGAGGAACCGGCCGCGGAATCCCGCGTCATCCGCGAACGGCAGCAGCCGCTCCAACTGCGAGAGGTCGGTGATCCACCCCGGGCCGATCGTCTCGGTGATCAGGTCGGCGAGCGGCGGATTGGCGACCAGCAGCCAGCGCCGCGGCGTGATCCCGTTGGTCTTGTTGCTGAACCGCTCGGGATACATCTCGGCAAAGTCGCGGACGGTCGTTTCGCGGAGCAGTTGGGTGTGGATCGCGGCGACCCCGTTGGTGCTGTGGCTGCCCACGATGGCCAGGTTGGCCATCCGGACCCGCTGCTGGCCCTCTTCGCCGATCAGGCTCATCCGCGCGACCCGCTCCTCGTCGCCCGGGAACTCCCGTCGCACCTCGTCGAGAAACCGACGGTTGATCTCGTAGATGATCTCCAGGTGCCGCGGCAACAGCGTGGCGAACAGGGCGACCGGCCACTGCTCGAGGGCCTCGGGCAGCAGCGTGTGGTTGGTGTAGGCGAGCGTGCGGATCGTGAGATCCCAGCTCTCATCCCAGCCGAGGCCGGCCTCGTCCAGCAGGATCCGCATCAACTCGGCGACGGCCATCGCCGGATGCGTGTCATTGAGCTGGATGGCCACCTTGTGTGGCAGTTGCTGCCACTCGTTGCCGCGATGACGGAATCGCCGCACGATGTCAGCCAGGGAGCAGCGGACGAGGAAGAACTCCTGAATGAACCGCAGCGAACGGCCCCGCGGAGTCGAGTCGTCCGGGTAGAGCACCCGGGTGACCGTCTCGGTCATCACGCGCTCGGCGACCGCCCCGAAGAAGTCGCCGCCGGAAAACTGGCCGAAGTCGAACACGTCCGCCGTGGCCGCCCGCCACAGCCGGAGCGTGTTGATGGTGTGGCCGCCATAGCCGACCACGGGACGGTCGTAGGGGACGCCCGAGAACGTGGCGGTTTGGCCCGGCAGCGTCACGATCTCACCACCGCGGAGTTCGAAGCGGCTTCCCAGCGTCACCGACACGGCCCGGCTCGGCCGTGCGACCTCCCAGGGGTCGGGATAGGCCAGCCAGTTGTCGGGATGCTCCACCTGCCGACCGTGCTCGATCCCCTGGCGGAAGATGCCGAAGTCATACCGCAGGCCGTAGCCGATGGCCGGCAGGCCGAGCGTCGCCATCGAGTCGATGAAGCAGGCCGCCAGCCGGCCGAGCCCGCCGTTGCCGAGGCCGGCATCGGGCTCGCTCTCGACGATGCCTTGCCAGTCGCCGTTGGCGTCTGAACTCAGGTCGGTCCGCACGAACTCAGCGAGGCCGAGGTTGGCGAGGTTGTTCTCGAGCATCCGCCCCATCAGGAACTCGAGCGACAGGTAGTAGACCTGCTTGGGGTTGCGGCGGTCATACTCGGACTGGGTCAGCACCCATCGCTGAGCGAGCACGTCACGCAGCGTTCGGGCCACGGCCTCGAACCGCTCACGCTCGGTGACGGCGTCGGGCAGGACCACGTGATCCAGCACGAGATGCCGGTCGTAGTAGTCGCTGTCGGGAAAGCGGATGCTTCCGACTTCGTATCGCTCGAGTCCGGCCTCGTCATGCCCCATGGGGGTCCTCCGCTTGGCAGCGATCCTGCGACGCCAGCCGTGCCGGCCGCCGTGATCGCCGAAGTATGAGTCCCCGCCTCCGCCGCTCAAGCAAGCCGGCCGCGCTCACGAAAATCTCACCGGACGCTCACACGGCCCAACCTCTGCCGGGCGGAATTCGGGCATTCTGGCAGCCAGCGGGCCGAACGAAAGTGAGCGGGCGAGCGTATGGCTAGCCGGGCCCCGGCCGGGAGGGCCGAAATCTTGAATCGAGTTTCGTGAACTTTCGCCCCCTCGCTGGCCGAGGAAGGTTGGGATTCGGCACCGCGCCTCGGAGTGCAAGCATCGTGAAGCAATCGTCAGGACGGGTGAGCCAGGCCGCCGTGGTCGCCGTCAAGAAGGGGCGTGTCTGCCTGATCACGTCGAGCAGTGGCAAGCGGTGGCTGGTGCCGAAGGGCAACCTCCAAAGCGGCTGCGACCTCCGGGAGACCGCGGCCCGCGAGGCTTGGGAGGAGGCGGGGCTCGTCGGTACGGTGCGGCAACGGCCCCTCGGCGTCTACGAGTTCGTCAAGTTGGGGAGGCTGCACGAGGTGGTCGTCTATCGGATGCGGGTTCGCGAGGCCAAGCGGGAGTGGCCCGAGAAGGACAAGCGCCGCCGCCGCTGGCTGAGGCCGGGCAAGGCTGCCGAGCGGATCGCTCATGTGCAGTTGCGGGAAATCGTGGCCGCTGCGATCGGCCGGGGCGACCGGGCCGCCTGAGACGCGGCCAATCCTTGTGGGGAGCATGACGACCTTGAACACGACCGACTCGAAGCGGCTCGCCGATCTGCAGGAGGCCACCCCCGTCGCCGATGCCGCCAGGCGCGTGCTGTCTGTGCGGCTGGAGGCGGTGCGCGACTGCCTCGGCCAGGCGCTTGCCGAGGGCAACGATCGCCGCAAGAGCGTTCACGCACTGCGGGTGGCCACCCGGAGGGCGGCGGCCGCGATCGACGTTTTCGAGACATGCCTGCCGAGGCGGGTCTTCAAGCTCGCCCGGCGGGCGATGCGGACGCTCCGCCGAGCCGTGGGGGCGGCCCGGGATTGGGACGTGATGCTGCACCATCTCGCCAAGAAGATCGAACGCGGGGCGGATGGGGACCGCCCCGTGCTCGACATGCTGCGGGGGTATGCGCTCGCCCATCGCATCCCCGCCCAGCGGCGACTCGCGGCCGCCTGCCCGGACCATCCGTTCGGTTTCGATCGCCTGATGGCCCGCTGCGTCGCCGCGGTACGGTGGCGGCCGTCGGAACCGGTCTCCTTCGGGGGCCATCTGCGCCCGATCATCGGCCGATTGGTGGCGGCGCTCGACGATGAGGCCGCCGCGGGAGACGGAGACTGGGCCCGGCTGCATGAAGTTCGGATTGCGGGCAAGCGACTGCGGTACACGTTGGAGCTCGCGCCCGACTCGTTCGGTGCGCCGCTGCACACCCATCTGAGCCCCGCCCTTGGCCGGCTCCAGGAGACGCTCGGCGACGTGAACGACAGCTACAACGCGGCGCACCTGCTACGGCAGCTCGTCGCGGGCATGCAGGAGTGCAC
>CAMCPF010000250.1 GCA_945876515.1 Candidatus Kuenenia stuttgartensis | reverse complement strand
GCTTGCCTGGACTCACTTCGACCGGCTCATATCGGCGTTGGAACGGATAGTGATGGCGCTGGTCGGATATGGGGCGCACCGCTCCGCGGGCATCGGCGGCTGACGATCACGCCATCAACGACACAAAAAACCACTTCGGCCACGGCCTGCTAGGCGTCCGGCGAGATGCCATGAGCAACCCCGAGCCTGTGAGCGAGAACCACACCATGGCGACCGGCAAGACCTGCGTCCTCGCGCTTGATCAGGGCACGACCTCGAGCCGCGCGATCCTGTTCGATGCCGCCGGAATGCCCCTCGGCGTAGCCCAAGAGGAGTTTCCCCAGCACGCGCGGGAGCAGCGGGGCCCCGATGGCGAGGATCTCGGCATCGTGGAGCACGACCCGGAGGACATCTGGCGCACGCAGCTCGCCTGCGGCCGCCGGGTGCTCGCGGAAACCGGCACCCCGGCCGACCGGGTCGCCGCCGTCGGGATCACCAACCAGCGGGAGACGACGATTCTCTGGGAACGCGAGAGCGGCCGCCCTGTGGCTCCGGCCATCGTCTGGCAGAGCCGCGTGTCGGCGCCGATCTGCCGTCGGCTCGAGGCCGCCGGCGTCGGCCCCGAGGTCCGCCGTCGCACTGGCCTGCTCCTCGACCCGTATTTCTCAGCCACCAAGATCGTTCACCTGCTGGAGACGATTCCCGGCCTGCGGGATCGCTGCCGCCGCGGGGAGATCCTGTTCGGCACGGTGGACTCGTTCCTCATCTGGCGGCTGACCGGCGGCCGCGTCCACGCTACCGACGTCACCAACGCCAGCCGCACGCTCCTCTACGACATCCGCGACCACGGCTGGAGCGACGACCTCTGTCGGATCTTCGACGTGCCCCGCGAGATTCTGCCGGAGGTGCGGCTCTCGAGCGGCGACTACGGCACGGTGACGGCCGACCTGTTCGGCGCGGCGCTGCCGATCACGGGCTGCGCGGGCGACCAGGAGGCCGCCGCCTTCGGGCAGGGTGTGGTGGCGGCCGGCGATGCCAAGACCACCTACGGCACGGGTGCGTTTCTCGTGTTCTCGACCGGCGAGCGGATCGTGGAGAGCCGCCATGGCCTCCTCGCCACGCCGCTCTGTGCTGTCGGCGGCCCGCCGGCTTACTGCCTCGAGGGCTCCGTGTTCGTAGCCGGCGCACTGGTGGGCTGGCTCCGCGACGGGCTCGGGCTTGTCGCGCGGGCGGCCGACATCGAGCCGCTCGCCGCGAGTGTGGCCACGAGCGGCGGCGTCACGATCGTGCCGGCACTCACGGGCCTCGGCGCGCCGCACTGGGACCCAGCCGCCCGTGGCCTCGTGATCGGGCTCTCCCGGGCGACCACGAAGGGGCACATCGCCCGCGCCGCGCTCGAGGCGATCGCGCTCTCGGTGGCCGACGTGGTGACCTGCATGGGGGCGGACGCAGGCACGCCGCTGAGCCGGCTGCGGGTGGACGGGGGCGCCACCGCCAACGACCTGTTAATGCAGATCCAGGCCGACGTGCTCGGGATCCCAGTGGAGCGGCCCGCTGTGCGCGAGACGACCGCGCTCGGCGCGGCCCTGCTGGCGGGCCTGGCGACCGGCTTCTACGCCGGCCCGGCGGCGGTCGCCGCGGCCCGCCAGGTCGAGCGGCGGTTTGAGCCCACGGGCGACGAGGCGGCCAGGCAGCGGCTGCGGGAGACGTGGCAGGCGGCCGTCGAGCGGTCGAAAGGCTGGGCCGTGGGGCGGTGACAGGCTTCACGCCCGGCGGGCTTGGCGGCCATCAGGTCGCCGGCCGCACCTCGGGCGGCCGCGCACGTGCGGTGCATGGGTTCCCAACGCCCGGTCAGACGCATCACCGTCAGAGTGGGACCGTTCTCCGAGTCACGCTATCCTCGAAGAAACCGCTCCTCCCCGGGATCGTGCCGTGTCGCGTTTCGCCATCACCTGCGGTCTCCTCTTGCCGGCGGTCGCGCTGCCGGCCGCCAGGGCCCAGGCGGCTGACCGGACGGTCGAGCGGACGGTGGCCGGCCTCGATACCTCGGTGCAGGCCACCTGGACCCGCGTGCCCCTGCGGGACTGGGCCGCCCGCGTCACGCCGCTCGCCGGCAAGCCCGTGATCCTCGACCGCCGGATCGACCCGGACTACCCAGTGACTCGCACCGCCCGCGGCGAGTCGCTCGGCGACGTGCTCCGTGCCGTCGCGAAAGAGGCCGGGGCCACCGTCGAGGACCTGCCAGGCGCGATCCGGCTCGTGACCGCGGAAACGGGTGGCCGGGCCACGGCCGCAGCCGCCGACCGTGACCGACGGCTGGCGGCGATCCCGGCTTCACAGCGGAAGCCGCTCCTCAAATCCGAGCCCTGGACCTGGCCGGCCGGCGCGCGGCCCCGTGACCTCGTGGCCGCAGCCCTCGCCGCGGCGGGCCTCGCCGTCGAGGGTCTCGACACGATTCCGCACGACCACTTTCCCGCCGCCGATCTCCCGCCGCTGCCGCTCGCCGAGCGGCTCGACATCATGCTCGCCCACTTCGATCAGCGCATCCTCTGGTCTGCCGACCGCGGCCGCGTGACCGGCCGAGTCGTCGCCATCGACGCCGAGATCACGCCCGGGCCAGCCGGTCGGCCGGACAGGCGAGCGGCCACCGATCCTCCGCGGCGAGAGGTCGCTCCGCCCCGCCGCAGCGTGAAGGTGCGGGATGAGTTCACCCTCCGCCTCGAGGCCCCGCTCGACCAGGCGCTCGCCGCAATCGCGGGACGCCTCGGCCTGGAGCTGGATCTCGATCGGGCGTCGCTGGCCGCCCGCGGCATCGCCCCCGGCGAGATCGTGCGGGCCGAAGTCGAGAAGGCCTCCCGCGACCGCCTGCTCGACGCCGTTTTGCAGCCCGTAGGTCTCCAGTGGAAGATCGAAGGCGAGCGGCTGCGGGTGTTCGCGGCCGAGCCTGCCCAATCCGAGTGAACGAAGGCTCCCTTGAGCCTCGCCATCTGAAACCCGTCATGACGGCTGCCCGCCACGTCCCCTGCCCGTTCCGTCTCGGCTCATTCGCCGCCGCGGCCCTGTTCGCGTGTGGTGTTGCGGCCCCAGCCGCCGAGCCCCCCCCGACCGATCCGATCATCGCGGCCATCAGTGCCCGCGTCCGCGACCGCCAGACGAAGCCGTCCGTCCACGACGACCAGCCGGCGATCGAACGGGCCCTCGCGGCCGCGGGCGTGCCACCCGAGGCGATCATCCGGCTGTTCGCCGAGGTCGCCCAGGCCGACCTGCCCGGCATGTCGCCGAGCCTCGACATCTTCCTGTTCCTCACCCGCGACCCGGAGTGGCTCGCCCTCCGGCGGCAGTTCGCCGAGTTCCTCGACCTACCCGGGGTGACGTCGCTCGATGCCGACCGCGTGCGAGCCTTCGCCGACTTCGACGGCGTGGTCACGCTGCCCGACGTCACGGTGCTCACGCCGCAGTCGGCCGCTGCCCTCGCCTTGTTCGGGGAGAACACCTGGGGAGCGGCGGTCGAGCTGCCGAGCGTGGGCGGCATCGCCCCAGACGCGGCGGCGGCGCTCGCGCGGTGCACCGCGCTGGTCGCCTTACCTCATCTCCGCGAACTCTCGGCCGACACGGCCCGGGCGCTCGCGACCCACGAGGGCATCGGCCTCGTCCTCGGCGGGCTGGCCACGCTGCCCCCCGACGTGGCCGCGGCGCTGGCGAAGACGAAGTCGATGCAAGGTCTGCTGCTGCCCGATCTCGAGTCGCTCGACTCCGAGCCGCTGGCCCGCCGGCTCGCGCGGCAGGACAACGTGTTCCTGCCGCGGGTCACCGCGGTCACGGTGCCCGTCGCCAAGGCCTTGCGGGATAATGAAGGGGGCGGGCTCATCCTGCCTAGCCTGCAGGAATTCTCGCCCGACCTCGCCAGGCAACTGGTGGGCGCGGGCTACTACTGGCTCACGCTGGGCGGCTCGGACAAACTCTCCCCCGAGGCGGCCTCGATCCTCGCGGATCACGCCGGCCAACTCACGCTCACGAGCCGCCTCCCCTTCTCCGCTGCCGCCGCCGCCAAGCTCGCCGTGCACGACGGGCTCCTCTCGCTGCCGCACCTGCCCGAGCTGCCGGCCGACGTGGCGCGGGCGCTCGAGGCTCACGAAGGCAGCCTCGAACTCGGCGGTGTGACGCGGCTCACGGTCGAGTCGGCCGCCGCGCTCGCCCCCCACGCCGGCGGCCTGTTCCTGCCCGCGGTCGAAACGCTCACCCCGGAGGTGGCCACGATGCTCGCCCCGCGGATCGGCACGGTCGTGCTCTCAGGGGTCAAGTCGATCGACGTCGCGACCGCGACGGCCCTCGCCAAGCACTGCCGCGACGAACTGGCCCTCGGTGGCCTGACCGACCTCGCGCCCGAGGTGGCCGCGGCACTCGCTGCATTCGAGGGCCGCCTGGCGCTGCCGGCGATCACGACGCTCACGCCGGAGACGGCCCGCGGGCTGGCGAACCACCAGGGCACGCTCGCCCTCGAGTCGCTCACGGAGTTGCCAACCGAGGTCGCGGCGGAACTCGCCAAGCACGAGGGCGACCTGGATCTGCACGGTATCCAGAGCCTCTCCACCCCGGCGGCGCGGGCTCTGGCGACCGCGCCGGGAAGGCTGTTGTTGGCCGGCCTGATGAACGTCACGCCGGAGGGAGCCACGGCCCTACGGGAGCGGAAGAATGGCCTGCTTCTCGACGCGCTGCAGTACGTGGACCGAATCGACTCGCTGCCGGTCGCCGAACTGCTCGTGGCCGAGTTCGACGACCTCGATCTCGCGAACCTCACGACCCTCGACGGCCCGCAGGCGGCCGCCATCGCCGCCGTACTGGCCCGCACCCGCGGCTCCCTCGCGTTGCCGGCTCTCGAAAAGATCACGCCCCGCGCCCTCTCCGCCCTGCTCACCAAGCAAGACGTGTCGCTGCCCGACACGGAAGGGCTCGAACTCATCCGCGAGCCCGGCGTCGGCTGGACCGACGACATCGTGGTGCCGGGGCGGTAGGAGGTTTACGGCAGCAATGCCATCCCTGGCCATTGCTGCCTTGGCGGGCCTCCGCCCGCCGGCCGCACTGGCTATACGGCAGCAATGCCATCCCTGGCCATTGCTGCCTTGGCGGGCCTCCGCCCGCCGGCCGCACCTCCGGGCGGCCGTGTTCGTGCGCGTTCTGGCGCGCGGCGTTCGTTCAGACGAATCGGGTATGCAGCTGAC
>CAMCPF010000249.1 GCA_945876515.1 Candidatus Kuenenia stuttgartensis | reverse complement strand
TGCTCGGCGCGATGGCCCCGACGTCGCAGGTCGGATTCGTCGGCCCCGACGGCATGCAGGTCCGCTGGGATGTCTCGCTGGCCGGCGGCTTCGACTCCGAGCCGCTCGTGACCCCGGGCCGCTACGACTTTCCCCAGGGCGGGATCTACCGCCTCAAGCTCACCGACATCCCGGGCCGCGAAGGGATCGAACTGTATCCGTCGCTCGAGGTGGCACCGGTGACGCCGCGGACGGCGGCCTACCTGGCCCACAACGCCGTGCCCTTCCAACTCACGGACGAGGATCTCGACCAGGTGACGACCGGCAACTTCGTCACCAAGGTGGTGTACCTCCCGGATGCCGAGTATCAGGAACTGGCCGTCGCAGGAGTCGAGACGCTCGTGAGCACACGGCTCGACCCGGGCGTCGATCCGGTCGTCGAGGCCGACCGCCGCGGCTCGATCCTCGCGATCATCCGGATCGGCAACAAGGATCTCCAGGCGCCCGGTGCCGCTGGTGCCGGAGCGGGAGGCGTTCCGCTGGCACTCGGTGGCGGAGGCGGCCCCGGCGGCGCCGGTGCCTGTGGCGTCGCCGGACCGCTCGGCATGCCCGCGGGCGGCGATCCCTCGCAGTTGCCTCCCGCCTTCGTCGCCGGCATGACGGCTCCCGAATACGGCATGCCCTACGTGGGCACCCCGATCGGCCTGCCGGGCCCGGCCCACATCCCGCTCGGGGTGCCCGCCGGCCTCCAGCGGCACAGCATCACGAACCACACGAAGGTGCACCTGCCGCCGCCGTCGAAGTCGCTCGGGCTGCACGTGCAGCAGGCTCCCGGCCTGAGCTATCCGAAGCCGGCCCGGCATGCCTACCTCTCGGAGCGGCAGGATGTGCCCCACATCCACCTCAAGCAGCCGCCCGAAGCCAGGACGCGGTTCGTCGACAACGGCGGACCCGACCCCGACGCCCTCGGCCCCGGCCGGATCGTGCCCGGCTCGATGAGCGAGCTGCCCTGTCCGCCCGAGCCGATGGAGTGACCGCTCGCCGCCACCCGCCTTGCTGTCTCCGTCGAGCCGTCAGCCACACGGACCATTTCGAGATCCCCATGACCGCCGCCTCCGCCCATCGCACCACGCACCGGCGGCCCAACCCCAGGAGCCGACACCCGCTCATCCTCGACCTCGTGAACCTTTTCCGGACAGGGACCGCGCTGCAGTTTGCCCGAGGGCTGCTGGCGAGCGCCGTCCTCGTCGGGACAGCCTGGGGAGCGATGCCTCCCCGAGCCGTCGCGACGGGTACGGCGACACAACTCGCCGCCCAGATGGCACCGGGAGCGATTGGCGCCCCCGGGCAGCTCCAGCCCGGTCCCCGTCCGGACTCGACCCTTCCGCTCCACGTTCAGCCGGTGGAGATCCGCGGGCCCGCCGGCACGCTCGTGGCGATCGAGACTGCCGCGGGCTGGTCACCGATGACGCCGGGCCCGCTGCGGATCGGATTGGTGGTGGGTCAGCCGTATCGGCTGCGGATCGGCGGGCTGGCTGGCCGCGAGGGAGACGAACTCTTCCCCTCGCTTCGAATCCTGGCCCGCATGGCTACGCCGGCGGGCATGGACTGGCGGTTTCCCGTCGAGGTGGTGATCGACGAGGACGACCTCGACGCCGCCTTCGCGGGCTCGCTCGTCCGCCGCGTCGTGTACGTCGCCTGCGAGCCCGAAGAACCGGATCTCGTGCCGAACGGCTGGTTTGACGTCAAGCCGGGCGATAACGCCTTCGAGGTGGCCCGCACGCTCGGCGACCCGGTGGCCGAGCTCGTGATCGGCAACCGGCTACCTGCCCCGGGGAGCGTGCCATGAACGGCGTCCGCTGGCTGCGGCTGCTCGCGATCGCGACGGCCGCTGTGATCCTGGCGTCGTGCCGCTCGCTGACCGCTCCCTTGGCCACCTCGGCGACGGCGGTCACGATCCTGCCTGATGACCTGAGGGCGACCGCCGCGGACGAGTCGCTCACTGCCGCCTTCGCCGGAGACATCGACGCCCCTGCGGCCCTGCCCCTGCCGGCCGCCGCCGAGGCACGGGCTGCCCGGCCGCTTCCCACCGCCGCCTCCGTCCGCCGCCACGAAGGGGTCGTGCCCGTGGGGCTCGAAGCCCCCTGCCCTCCCCTGCCCCGGCTTGCCTGCCGCCCCGGCTCGTGCGGTCAGTCGGTCGGCCTGAATCCGCGGTTCGCTCCCGGCTGCCGCGACGGTGCCTGCCGCGCGGGGAGCCAGTGTCGGGACGGCGCCTGCCAGCAGCAGGTCGTCTGCCTCCCCTGCGAACCGGCGATCCCCGTCATCCGTCCGTGCCTCGTCTGCGACGGCGGCGATCACGGCGCCCTGGCCAAGGCCGTCGGTGCGGCCGGTCTGGCCAACCTCGCCGCCGGCGACACGGTGGCCCGCTTCCAGCCCGCCGACGACGGCCCCGAGGCCGACCGCGTACAGGTGGTCGAGTCCAACTGCGCCTGCGTCTATGCGCCGCGGTTCGCGGCGGTCCGCGAGGTCGTGCGGCCGCTCGAAGAAGCCGCCCCGCTCGGCCCGGGCGGCCTCGTCGCCGACGAACTCGTGGAACTCGAGATCGAGCGGCAGCCGGTCTGGGGCAGCGTGCAGAACCTCGCCCCGGAGGCGGCCCGCAAGGCACTGCCCGGCGTGGCGGTGCAGGAGCGGCTCGGGCCGCTGGCCGTGGACCAGGGCGAGGGGCCGGGCGAGGAGGACGGCGTCGAGGGGCCGGTCGCCGGGATGGCGATCGACCAGCCCGAGCAGGCCCGCCGGCGGCTGCTGCCGTTCGAGGAGGTGGGCTTCGACATGCCCGTCGCCTGGACCTGCATCAAGGCGGCCAACGTGGTCGTCAACAACCAGGCGGCCGAGGTGGTGGCGGCCGACCGCAGCGTCGCCACGCTCCGGTTCGAGGAGCCGGGCCGCGCCGAGCTCACGCTCTGCAAGCGGGCCGGCACCGACACCGCGCGGGTCGGCGAGGAGATCGACTTCACGATCTACATGATCAACTCGGGCGACCGTCCGCTCACGGGGGTCGTGCTGGCCGATGCCCTGCCCCAGCGGCTCACGCTCGTGCCTGACTCGGCCGCATCGAGTCTCCCGGCGGAATTTTCCACCGAGACGGGTGACGACGGCTCGGTGGTGCTCACCTGGCGGCTGGCCGAGCCGCTGCCCCCGGGCGGCGAGGGATTCGTGCGGTTCCGCACGCTCGTCCGCTGAGACCGCGTAGGGCGTTGCCCGGCCGCGGGCGGGCGGGTTAGGCTGCTGCGAGCGTCCCGGGCCCTTTTTGCATCGACCGTTCCTGTAACGAGGTATTCATGTCCAGCTCCCGCTTCGGCCTGTGTCTGTTCCTCGTCGCGGGCGTCATGCCACTGACTGCGACAACCGCGTTCCAGCCTGCGGCCGCCGAGCCTGCGGCGCCGGTGGCCGAGGAGGCCGGCCTGAGCGTTCCGGCCCTGCCCGGCGACGCGAGCCCCGAGGAACTCCTGGCGTTCGTCGAAGGGCTGATGCCGCCCAAGCAGCAGCCGAAGTCACGGGACGAGATGTTTGCCTACATCAAAGGTGTGTCTCGGCTGTCGGTCGATGCCGCCGACAAGGTCCTCGCCCAGGTCAAGGAAGACGAGGAACTGTTCGCCAAGGCCGCCAAGCTGAAGCTCGAGAGCCTGTCGATGCTGGGCCGGCTCGGCGAGGAGCAGGCCGCTGCCGAGATGTCCGCCTTCGCCACGAAGCTGACCGCAAGCCCGGTCAAGCCCCTGGCCATGGAGGCCAAGCGAATGCTGATCGTCGCCGAGGCCCAGCAGATGTTTCAGACGGGCGAGTTCGCCGGGGCTGCCGCTCTCGTGACGAAGACCGCCGCCCTCCTGGAGGCCGATCCTGACGACCTGCAGACCGCCGGCCTGGCGATGCAACTCGCCGGGGCCCTCGAGCAGATGCCGGGCGGCGGAGACGCGGCCGTGGCGGCGATCAAGACCTTCGGCCCGCTGTTCGCCAAGAGTGGCAACGACCGGATCAAGCAACTGGCCGAGGGCTTCCAGGGCAAGCTCCGCCTGCTCGAACTGCCGGGCAAGCCGATGGAGATCAAGGGCGCCCTGCTCGACGGCACGGCCTTCGATCAGGCGAAGTTCGCCGGCAAGGTGGTGCTCGTGGACTTCTGGGCCACCTGGTGCGGCCCCTGCGTGGCCGAGATCCCCAACATGCTCGAGCAGTACGAGAAGTACCACGAGAAGGGATTCGAGGTGGTGGGCATCAGCCTCGACGAAGACAAGGCCGAGGTCGAGAAGTTCGTGACCGACAACAAGATTCCGTGGCCGATTCTGTTCGCAGGCAAGGGCTGGCAGGACCCGGTCGCCCAGTTCTACGGCATCTCCGGCATCCCGCAGCTGGTCTTGATCGGCCGCGACGGCAACGTGATCACGCTTGACTGCCGCGGCGAGAAGCTGGGGGAAAAGCTGGCGGAGCTCTTCGAGGCTGCCGGCAAGGACGCGGGCTGACGTGGCTGTCTCCCGGCGGGCGGCGGCGTTCGACTCTTCGGGCATCCGCAAGGCCTTCGACCTCGCGGCCCGCCTCGACGATCCGATCAACCTCTCGATCGGCCAGCCCGACTTCGCCATGCCCGAGGCGGCCCGGGCCGCGGCGAAGGCGGCGATCGACGCCGGCAAGAACGGCTACACGCCGACGCAGGGCAGCCCCGCGCTCCGGGAGCGGCTCGAGGCCCGGGCCCGCCACGAGACCGGCCAGCCGGACCGACGGCTGATGGTGACCAGCGGCACGAGCGGCGGCCTCGTGCTCGCGCTGATGGCGCTCGTCGACCCCGGCGACGAGGTGATCCTGTTCGAGCCGGCCTTCGTGATGTACCGACCCTTGGTCGAGTTTCTCGGGGGGCGGGTGGTGGCGATCGACACCGCGCCCGAGTTCACCGTTGACCTCGACCGCGTGGCCGCCGCGATCACGCCGCGCACGAAGGTGATCCTGTTGAACACGCCGGCCAACCCCACGGGCGTGGTGGCGTCGGCCGACACCGTCCGCGATCTGGCGGCCCTCGCCGACCGGCATGGGGTCACGATCATCAGCGACGAACTCTACCGCACGCTCTGCTACGACGCGCCGTTCGCCTCCCCGGCCCTCCACTCCGAGCGGGTGGTCGTGCTCGATGCGTTCTCCAAGTCGCACGCCATGACCGGCTGGCGGGTGGGCTGGCTGC
>CAMCPF010000248.1 GCA_945876515.1 Candidatus Kuenenia stuttgartensis | reverse complement strand
TACGCCGCCGACGGCGGCGGCCGCCCTGACCCGGAGATCGAGATCGGCCTTGTCATCTGCCCGGATCCTGGCCGCGCCGGCCACCGCCGGCGGCGGAGCCGATACTCGTGGGAGCAGGTCGAGCGCCCGCGAGAGGAGCCAGCGAACCGCCGCCGGGTCGCCTTCGGGAGGTGACGTCACCAGGCCGGCCACCACGGGTGCAGCGGCCGTCACCGCAGGGCCGCCCGCGGCCACCCCGGCGACCTGCCGGGTCAAGCCGTTCAACGCGGCCACCCGGACGGCCAGCGGCAGGGCCGCGTCCCCAGCAGCCTTCGCCAGGGGTGCAACACTCCCCTGCCACGGGGCTCGATCCAGGTCCTGCAATTCTCCGACCAGCAGCATGGCGTTGACACGCACCAGCAACTCCGCGTTCTTGTCGGCCACGAGCCGCAGCATCCCATCGCGGATGACCGCGTTGCCCTGATCCACGATCTCCTTCTTGGCGGCTCCCCGGAACGCGACGTCTCGAATCCGCTGCCGGACGGCGGCGATGGAGGCCCGGTTGGCCTCGAGGCCGAGTTGCGGCAGGAGCATGTCGTTGATGAACGCTTTTTGCGCGGCGTCGAACTTCCCCTCCCGGATCTGGAGGCCGTAATCGCGGGTTTCCTGGGCCTGCTCGACCTTGCTCCAGGAGTCATAGCCGGCGGCCCGACCTGCCGTCGGGATCGTCAGGCCTCCGGCCGTGGTCAGCAGGATGGCCATGAAAAATCGTCCACGGTCGCATCGAGTTTGGAGCAGAGGCATGCAGGAGTCCATGAAAAACGTGTGTCGTGACGAGGCTAGCGAAGGCCTTCTCCGGCGCCAGGGACGCCGCCGGGCAACTCCTCGCGATCCTTGTTCTTTCGGTCGGGCCGCCCATCGTCGGGCAGTTGCGTGCCGGGCTTGAAGAGCGTGCCACCGTAGCGGCTGAGGGAACGCTCGCCCTCTGCCGCTGAAACCGTGGTGAAACTGCCGTCCGGCCGCAGGAACAGCATCTCGAGCGGAGCTGGAGGGTCGGTGCCGCGGATGTCCGCTCGATCCTCCTGTGATCCGCGGGCATCGACCAACACGCTGTCGGTGGCCAGCGGCTCGCCGTAGAACCGGACGTCGCCCGGCTTGTTGAGTTCGGGCGAGATGTTGACCAGCCCGCCGAGATCGGTCACCGTGGAGCGAAGGGCGTAGTTGCCGGTTTTTTGTGACGGCGCGAGGATCAAGACCTCGAGCGTCTCCCCCTTGAGCTTCATCTTTTTCCGGGTGTCCTTGTCGATCGTCCGCGACATCAGCACGACTGGTTCCGGCACACGGACCGGCGGCGTCTCGTTGCTTAACTCCGAGACCAGAAACTCACCCTTGGAGGCTGCAAGGTCCGCAAGGTGGCGGCTGGCGAGCCCGACATTTGGATTGCGGAGCGCGAACTTGACCCGGTAGCGATAACTCTCGCCCGGCTTGACCGCCGTGTCGACGAACCGGAAGAGCCGGTTGTCGGTGCCCACGACCACCTGGCCGAACTCGCCGCCGATCGGCAGGCTGCCGCCGGGCGGCATTCCGTCGCCCGCGACGACGGGCTGAGGCTCGGGCTCCTTCAGCGTGTCGGTGACCTCGCCCTGCTCGTCGAGCAGCTCGAGTTCGAGAATCCGAGCGACCGGTGTCTTGCCGACGAGATCGACACGGACACGGAGGTTGCATGATCGCGGCTCGGAGGTCGTCCCGTCGATCGACAGCTGACGCGCCCACTTCTCCGACACCGCGAACACGGGGTCGGTGGTCACGCCGATGGTGCCGATCGCGACCTCGACAGCCGGTTTTTGAGCCTTCACGCCAAACTTGAAGAGGCCGACGTCTCGCTGTCGTTCTGGATCGGAGTCGAGCGTGACCGCGTCCAGGAGCAGCTCGGTTCCGATCAGCTGCTTGGGATCGGCCGCGAGCTCGCCGAGCGAGGCCCTGGCCGCCGCATCTCCTGCCGGTTTGGATGTCTCACGCTCGCCCGCGGCGATGACTTTCTCGATCTCGGGGAGAAACCAGGGATGCACGCCGGCCCCGCCCCACGGCTCGTCGATCCTCTGGGGCAGCGGCGCTGCATAGCTGACGGCCGAATCCTCGGGCTGCAGGAAGAAGGCCTGCGGCAGGGTCTCTTGTTCCATCGGCTGCTCGCCCACGGCCCCCGCCGCTCCGGGCATCTCGCCCGCGCCGATCCGTCCGCCATCGGCTCGGGCGGCATCCTTGACCTCGAGCTTCTCCCAGCGCGGCGTACCGCCCGGAACCTCCCGCGCCCGCTCGACGAGGTAGACGGCCCACTGCGGCTTGTCTCGCCGTGGATCGCGGAAACTGGCCGAGCCAAACCGCCGCTCGAACTCCTGTTGCTGCTTGGCGGTCGGGATCAGGCCAGTGACGACCACGAACGGGGTGATCTTTCCAGGTGGCTGCTGCGGCGCGGCCGCTACCGGAGTCAACTCCGACGCGAGGCCTCCTTCGAGGCTGAACGGCGAACCCTCACCGGCCGTCTCCCGTCCCCGCGGTGGTTTGCCGCGCGGTGGTCGCCGCCCCGGGTCTTCCTGCTGCGGCGGCGGCGCGAGGTCGGGCTGCCGCGGGGCAAGTTCCGGGCCCCGGGCCTGTGCTGCGGGGTCGGGCAGCACGGCGATGCCCGCGACGGCCCGCAACTGTTCGATCGGGAAGACGTCGGGCCTGGTCCGTTTCGAGAGTTCGGCGAAGAGAGGACGATTGAGGAGCGTGCCAGACGCCGGGGGTGGGGCGATCTTCACCTGCCCTGGCCGCCACGGGTCGATCATGGGCGGCAGCGGCTGGCGGCCTGGGAGCCGCTCTGCCGGCACCTTGCGGACGCTGTCAATGTTGGCGGTGGCCTGCGACGCCAGGCTGCCGATGGCATCGGGCTTGCGATCGGGCTTGACGGCCCCGGTCAGGACGGCGGCGATGCCCCACCATCCCAAGAGCAGGGCGAACGCCCCGATGCCGGCGAACACAAGCTTTTCCACATGATTCGTCAGGAAGCCGCCGATCGCGGCCGGGCTGAACGAGAGTTTCGGTTTCTTCATGACCCTCCTCCAGCGTCGGCAGGGACCTCTTCGGGTGCGGGGCCGCCCAGCACGACAGGATTCGGGGGCGTCGCCAGGCCCACGGTGCCCCGCAGTTCCAGGGTGACGTCGAAGGGCCGCCGCCGACGATCGCCCGGGGCGTTCAGCCCGCCTTCTTCGCCGCCGCCCGGCTGGGTCAGGCCGCCTGCGCCGCGGCCGAAGACGCCCTCCCCACCCAACTGGCCCTGCGGGTTGACCCGCACCTGGCGGACGTCGATGGGTATCGGACTGGCTGCCAGTTCGGCGAGCAAGCGATCGACCTGCCGCTGATCGATGATCACCCTGAGGACGAACGGCATCAGGTGGACCAGTTGGGCGTCGGGCACCGTCGCGAGTTCCTGGGACGTGAGCGGCTTGCCCGAGAAATCAACGTAAATCCACTGCTTGAACATGTCGTCGGGTGAGATCGTCGGCGCTTCGGAACCCGCCTCCCCAGTCCCCTCCGCGGCGGCAGCGTCCGCGGCTGGCATCACCGGGCCCGGGCCAGCGAACCCTCCCCGACCCCCCATGCCCTCTGGAGCCGCACCGGTGTCCGAAAATCGGGGATGGGCCGGCTTTCCCTCGGGGGACATCATGCCCTCGCGCCCCGCCTCCATGGTCGGCTCCGGTGGAAGGCCGTCGTCGACGGCCGGGCCCGCAGCCTGCTCGCGCAGACCGATGATCCGCCCCGTGCCGCGGCCGCCCGGCTTCTCTTCCGCGGCCGGGTAGCCCACCGCCAGTTCCTCGACGAGGGTGATCGATGCGTCGTAGGCCCCCTTCGCCCCCTTGTTCATCCGGCTGATCGTGTCGCAGAACAGCCCGTAGACCCAAAGCTCCTCCTGAGCCAACAGCACCTGCACGGTCGTGGGCGCCCGCTCCCAGGCAAACGACACAAACAGCCGCTTCTGATCCTCGGCCCTCCATTCCAGGGGGGCAAGCTGCTGGGACGCCTCGGCGGAGTCTTCCTCACCTCCGAGATCCCCGCCCGGCAGGAAACGGCCGTCTCGCCTCATTCCCTCGGGGCCGCCCTCGCCATCCGCGGATCCCATCAGCTCGGTGCAGCCCATCCGCGCGGGAAGCTGCCGCACAAGATCGGGAACCGTGTTCTGATACCGCTGCAGGTCGCGGAACTGCAGATCCGGACGCTTGCCGGAATCCACTGCCATCACGGAAGCCAGAAAGTCGGGGCCGAGTGACTCGGGCCACACCCGGAGCGGCGCTTGGGCGTCCCACATGCCACGCCACTCCCCCAGGATTTCCTTGCGGACCGCGTCGGCACGGCCATCGATCGTTCGCACCCAGGCGTCATTGGGATGGTCCGGCTCGCCCCGCAAGGCATTGAGCGCCGACACGTGGCTGTCGATCGTGGCTTTCTCGCGATCGATGGTGGTCTTGAACTGCCCCGCGGCCATGAATACCGCCGGCACCAGCACCAGCGGCACGAGCACCGCCAGAATCCAAAAGTGGTGCTTGATGACTGGGGCAAGCTGCTGTCGCAGGGAGTCCGGTAGCAGGGGCACGGCGGGCCGCCTCTCGGGTCAGGGGGTGAAGCCGGCGTCGGCGGGTGGTGCCGCCGCGGGCGGTCGCAGGCTGCCCGGCGACCGCGGCTGCCAGGCAAACTGCAGCACGAAGGAGTATTGCTTGAGCTGCAGGAACTGCTCCTCGGTCGCCTGGCCGTCGGCGGGAAGCCGGCCGGGGCCGTCGCCGAGCCCGACCGGATTCTGTGTCATGCTCACCTTGACCTTCGTCACCGGTGTCCGTTGGACGATCACGGGGTAGCCGATTCCGAGGTCCGTCACCGCGACCTGCTCGCCCGCCTTGGCACCCGCCGAAACCGCGACAGGGCCGGAGTCGCCCAGCAGCCCGCGCACGAGCGTCTCCCGGACGAACTGCTCCCCCTCGGAAGGCTTGTGGCGATCCTCGTTGTGGAAGTGGTGACCGACGATCTGCACCACCCAGCCGGGGCCTGACGGGCCGGCAGGTGTGTCTGCGGCCGGATCCTCCCCGGTCGTTCCCTGAGGATCTGCGGCTCCTGCACCATCGGTCGCGGGTTGCCCGTCGCTCGGCGGAACCTGCGCGGGCGGTGCACCGGCGGCCTTGCCGGCGGCCGTGAGCGTGCGCTGCCAATC
>CAMCPF010000247.1 GCA_945876515.1 Candidatus Kuenenia stuttgartensis | reverse complement strand
AAGCCGCCGACCGCTCGTCGTCGAGCATCCGCAGGACGTGCCGCTCGAGGCAGGCCGGATCCGTGAGCTCCCCCGACTCGGCCGCAGCGTCGAGTTCCGCATCGGGCGGCTGCGCCCACAGGGCATACGACAGCCGGCTTGCCAAGTCGAAGGGACGCAGCCACTCCTCGTCGTCCGGCGTGCCTTCCGTGAGATAGAGAAATGACGGAGAGCAGAGGATCATCGCCAGGGTGTCGAGCGTCGCCTGTCGCGCGGTCGCCCCGCCGTCTCGCCGGTTCGCGTAGAACGCCTCGATCCGCATCCGGTCGGCCTCGTCGAGCGGTCGCCGATACGCCCGCCGGGCGAAAGCCGTCACCTGCTCGACCGCCCGCTCGGCCTGGAACCCCGCCGGCCCGAAGACGGCGACCTCCTCGGCTGCCCCGCCTGGCTCGGGCAGGGGACCGTGAACCTTGATCTCGTCGATGCGGATGTGGGGCAGCTTGCCACGGCGGAGGAGATGCGAGCGGTCGACGCCGTTCACGTTCTTGTCCTCGATCTCCAGTTCGGCGGCATACTTCTTGTTGAGCGTGATCACCGAGGCGCGCGACTCGTAGGGGCCGTTGGGGAAGATGAAGCGGGGCGTCTGCCCGGCTTCCAGCCAGACGCGAAACGTGAGCCAGGCGGGCTCGTCATCGGGCACGATCGCCTCGCCGAGCCTCGGCTCGATGGCCTGCGGATAGTGGATGTGCCCCTTGGTCGCGTCGCCCGGCACGACGGCCAGTTGGAAGGGCTCGGAAAAGTCGATGCGGAAGATCGCGGGGTCGTAGTGGGTGTCGCGGTGCATGGCCTGCGCATGGACCGCGATGTCGTACAGGCCCGACACCGGCACGCCGCCGAGGAAGTCCTCGATGTGCCCATACCCGCCCTGGCGGGTGTCGGTGTTGGGCTGCTCATAGAGGCAGAGATACTTGAAGTCGAAAACGGACCGATGCGGGCCCCCGAGCTCCTCGTACTGCACGAAGTGATCCTTGAAGTGCCACGTCTGCGGCTCGACGCCCGGTGAGCCAAGCCGCGTCGCAATCAGGCGATGGGCCGCGTGGAAGTAGTGGTCGAGGAGCACCCCCGGCGCGTTCATGTCGGCGCCGATGTGGTCGATGTGGTGGCGGGGGGTCTCACGCGGGAATTCGGCGGTCAGGCCCAGGGTGTCCATGCGCCGCCCGAACAGGACCTCCAAGGTCTTCTCGTATTCGCGGTGGGAGAGCCGCCGCATGACGGTCCGTCCGCCGGTGCCCTCGAACCGCTCCCGTGCCTCCCGCAGGGCCCGGCGCAGGTCCTCGACGACCGCCACCCGCTCGGCGTCGGTCGGCCGCGGGGCATCGGCGGGGGGCATCGCCCCGAGCGTGACCTGGTCGATGATCTCGTCGGCTGCGATCAGCTGCTGCGGAGTGGTGAACGGCGGCGTGAACGACGCGAACTCCCGGTCGCCCTCGGCCGCGTCGGCCCCGTGGCACTCGAAGCAATACCGCTCGAGAAAGCCGCGGATTGCCCGCGGTGCCGGTGCAAGATCGCCCGCCGCCGGCTCCGCGGCGGAAATGGCGAGGGCTCTTCCGACGAGGATGACGAGCGGCAGGCAGGCTCGGAACCACCAGGACGCCATAGGCAGGACCACCCCTCGCACGACTGCCGCCACGACGGCTTTAAGAGAAGGTGCCGGTGCTGGTTCCGAAGGAGTCGGTCTCGATGCCGAGCCGCTGGACGATGTCGAGGAACAGATTGCACAACGGAACCTTGTTCCGCTGCGGATCGAGCCGCCGGAACCCGCCGCCACCGTAGCCGGCTCCGGCCATGATGATCGGCAGGTCGTCGTTCTTGTGTGAGTTTGCATCGCCCATGCCGCTGCCGAACAGGACGGCGGTGGAGTCCAAGAGCGTGGAATCGCCGTCGGTCGTGCCCGCCAGCCGCGTGAGGAACCGGCCGAAGTGTTCGAGCTGATACTTCTCCAGCGTGATCAACTGGGCGACGGCCTCCGGATCGTTGCCGTGGTGCGACAGCCCATGGTGGGATTTGTCGATCCCCAAATCCTGGGGCAGGAAGCATCCGCCGATCTCGAGCGTTGCCACCCGCGTCGAATCGGTCTGCAGCGCCAGGGCGATGAGGTCGTAGAGGATAGGCAGATCTTGGGCCGTGTTGCGGTCACTGGGGCGATCCATCGGCGCCGTCGGCTTGGGCCTGTTGGCCCAGGTGATCCGGGCCTGCAGCCGTTTCTCGACGTCGCGGACCGACGTCAGGTAGTCATCGAGTTTCGCCCGGTCTTCCCGGTTGATCCGCCGCTCCAGGGTGCGAGCGTCGGCGAGCATGGCGTCGAGAATCGATCCCTGCAGCCGATTGGCGGCGTCGTAGCGTTCCCGCGCCGCGGGTGACTCGCCAACGAACAGCTTCTCGAACAGGGCGGATGGGCCGGTGATCGGCGGCACGCGGACACCGGATCGCGTCCAGGAAAGTTGGCAGCCGCCGTGGATGCCCCCCTCGGAGCCGACCGTCAACGAGGCGAACCGGGTCTGATCGCCGACGGTGTCGGCAATGAACTGGTCGACGGTGACGTTGCCGTCCGGCCGATGCTTCGACTCGTGGTGCAGCACGCCGGAGAGGAACGTGTGGACGGCGAAGTGGCCGCCCTTGAGACCGTGATCCAAGCCGCGGAAGAGCGTGATGCGGTCACGGCTGTCGGCCAGCGGCGCGAGCAGGTCCGTCAGCTCGAAGTCCTTTCCCGCCGTCTCCGGAAACAGGTGCGACCGCTGAAAGCCGAGCAGGTTGCCGATCGCCACGAAGCGGCGGGGACCTTGCGACTCGGCTCCACTCGTCGCCGCAGCGAGCCTACCGGCTGCCAGGGAAGGCAGGGCGGGGAGCGCCAACATTCCGGCCAGGGTATGACCAAGAAACCGACGGCGGGGTAGGCGGGATGCCATGCTGTGATCCGGTTGCCAGGAACTTCGAAGAATAGTTCATCGGCCCCGCCGGGCAAAATAGTTCACCGCGGGTGGTTTTCAGAGCCGGCCGTTTTCCCGCAGCCAGCCGGCGGTTTCTGCCAGCCGCTCGTCGATGGAGGCCGCCGGGGCGAAGCCCAGGTCGCGGCGGGCCCGGGCGGCGGACGCGGCCCACGACGGGGCCACCGCCTCGCGGATCTTGTCGGGCGAGACGATGCTCGGCTGGCCGCGGAGGTTCCAGAACGCTTCGATCATGAATGCCGTGGGCACGGCCACTGTCAGCGGCAGCGGCAGCACGATCGCAAACGTGCCCAGGGCCCGGGCCATCCGCCGGCCGAGTTCCGCATGCGTGGGAAACTCGCGATCGTCGCAGGCGTGGTAGATGCCGGCGCCGGCCGGGGCGTGGTCCCGCGCCGGCAGCCGCGTGCCGCGCGTTGCCGCCCCGAGCACGAGCGACACGAGGTCGGCCACGTGCACGAGCGAGAGCCGCGGCGAGCGGAAGCCCATCATCGCGTGCAGCCGGGTCCACTGGATCGACTGGAACATCGCGGCGACGTTCGCGTCGTGGGGACCGAACACAACCCCCGGCCGCACGATCGTGACCGGCAGCCGGCTCGCCCGCACCGCCAACTCGCCGTCGCCCGCGAGCTTGCTCCGGCCGTAGGCGGAGACGGGCCGCGACGCGTCGGCCTCGTCCCGGATGCCGTCGCGCGGCGCCGGGCCGGCCGCGGCCAGGGAGGAGAGATGCACGAAGACCGGCGGCGACTCGACGGCGGCACAGGCGTCGGCGAGCCGGCCGACAGCGTCGCCGTTGACCGCCGTGAGGTCGGCCCGCCGGCGGGCGGCCACGAGCCCCGCGCAGTGGAACACCGCATCGCAGCCGGGGATCGACTGCTGCCAGCCGTCGATCTCAGCTAGCGAACCCACGACTCGTTCGACGCCGTCGTGGGCGAGATGGCCGGCCTTGCCCGGCGACCGCACGACCGCCCGCACGGCCACGCCGCGGTCGAGCAGCCCGGCGACAACGTGCCGGCCGATGAAACCGGTGGCGCCGGTGACCAGTGCGGTGCGCATGCGCGAAACAAGCCCGTGCCGTGAATCCTGTCCGCCGCCTGATCCGCAACAGTGATTCGGGTGACGGGGCGATGCAAGCTGCGGCATACTGAAGGACCGCGAAGCCTCGGCATGGAGTCATGGGCATGGAGATCACCTTCGTCCAGTCGGGCGGATTCGTCGGGGCGATCCGGGGCGTGCGGATCGACCCGGCCACGCTTCCGGCGGCCGAGCGCGAGGAACTGGAGCGGCTCGTGGCGGCCTGCGGCCTGACCGGCGTCTGCGAGCAGTTCGCTGAAGGGGGCCGCGACCGGTGGCAGTACGACCTCGCGATCGACCACGACGGGCGGATCGACCGGCTCTCCTGCGACGACGGGTGCGTGCCGGAGGCGGCCCGCCCGCTTGTCGCCTTTCTTGCGGCTCGGGCGACTCCCCAGGGCCCCGCGTTCATGCTGCCGGCCGCGAGCGTCATGGATGAGTGGGGGCGGTTCGAGGGGCAGGTGGTCGCCCGCTGGGAGGACGACGGCCGCTCGATGACGCTCGTCGAGCCGTTCGCCTACGTCGATCCGCAGGCTTGGCGGTGGCCCGCCCCGGCGGGGGCCGTGGTCAACGGCGCGAGCATCCCGCGGGCCTTTTGGAGCCTGATCGGCGGCCCATTCGCCGGTGAGTTTCGCAATGCCTCGGTGGTGCACGACGTGGCCTGCGAGACCCGCGACCGGCCCTGGCGGGCCGTGCACCGGATGTTCTACGAGGCCTGCCGCTGCGGCGGGGTGGGCGCCGTGAAGGCGAAGACGATGTACTACGCGGTGTTTCACTACGGGCCGCGGTGGCGGATCGAGGAGCGGACCACGATCGTGGCGGGCACGGCTCAGACCGAGCGGTTCGTCCGCGACGAGACGCCTGCCGCTCCGAAGGAGGCGGAGGCCGCCGCAGTCGCGCGGTACTTCGAGAGTCACGACGTCGCCGCGGAAGACATCCCCACGCTCGAGCTCGATTCCCAGGGGCCCTGACGCCATGGCACGGATGCCAGCCAACGGTCAACGGTCTCGGCCCCGGCTCGCCATGGACAGGGCGATCGCGGGGCTCGTGCAGCCGCTGCTGCCCGTGGGCTGCGCTGCCTACGTGGCCGACCTGCTCGGCCGGCAACCGCTCGAGCTCCGGCTCTCCCGCCCGCGGCGGACGAAGCTCGGCGACCATCGCCCGCCGAACCGGTCCGCGGC
>CAMCPF010000246.1 GCA_945876515.1 Candidatus Kuenenia stuttgartensis | reverse complement strand
GGCGGCAGCGGCCGAAGGCCGGAGTGCCGCGAAGGCTGCAGGGGGCAGGGATGCCCCTGCAGCCGTAAAACTAGCCGGCTTCAGCCGGCTGCTGCCTTCAGTTCGGCCAGGTGCTGAGCCGTGTTCACCAGGCGGTCCCAGTTCTTCTCGACATACTCCGGTGGGCCGCCGATCTGGGCCACCACCTGGGCGACTTCCTCCGTGGGCACCATCTCGATGGCGTCCCAGGGGCAGACCTTGAGGTCGTAGGGATTCGACTTCTTGCCCGGAATGTGGACGCAGACCTCGCAGCCCACGCACCGCTCGATGTCGATCTCGCACCAGCTCTGGAGATTATGGAACTGGTCGTACTGCTGCACCTTGAAGATGCAGTCCACGGGGCAGACCTCCAGGCAGCTCTCGCAGCCGGTGCAGTTGTCGGCGTTGATGACCGCCAGTTCCTTGGGCAGCTTTTTGCGGGGTCCAGCTTTGGCCATGGTGGGGTGATCGGCGAGGCGGGGGAAGAATCTCCAGTGGTCACATCCTAGCCGCATCGACCGCACCGGCCAAACGAATCCAGGGGCCGGGTTTCGACGGCTTGAAGACGGGTCAGGCAGCCCGCCGCAGACCGGCGGCCGCGGCGTCGAACGCGTAGCCGAACCGCTCCACGTCGGCGGCGAAGGCCTCGCCCACCCGGGCGGCCAGGGCCGGCGTGTAGTAGGCGCGGTAGTCGCCCCGGCTGCCGGCGTTCACCCGCGGCAGTGTCGCCTCGATCCCGATCCGACGGCAGATGAAGGCGAAGTCGGCTGGCAGCGACTCGTAGCGGCCGACGAAGTCGACGAGCAATCGGCCCTGCCGGTCGCAGAGCAGACCCGACTGCGAGAACCGCCCGCGTCGGATCTCATACTCGACGTAGGCTGCGAAGTCAGGCAGCCGCCGGGCGGTCGGGCCGCGGCGGTGGCCCGGCTTGTCCCGCAGGTAGTGCCAGTAGGAGACGAGCAGGTCCCAGGGGTTCCTGACGAAGGCGAACTTGAAGAGCCGCTCGAACACCTCCGGCGGGAGCCAGGCGGCGAGCGTGGCCGCCGAGGCTTGGGGCCGGAACTTCGTGTACGGCCAGGGCGCAAAACGGTTGACGGGGATTCCGAGCCGCGCCAGCACCCGGTTGCCCCAGTAGTCGTCGACACAGGTGGCATGGCGACCGAGTGCGACGTGAACACTACTGCCGGCCGTCTTGGGGACGTGGACGAAGGCGAAGGAGTGGGTGTGGGAGACGAGCATCCAGAGACCCTGCAGGGGGTTGGGAGGATGCCAAACCAAGGCCGCCGACGCCAGAGCGGTCGCGGCCGGGTCAGACCGTCTCGCCGCGGACAAGATCCGCGACCGACTGGCGGGCCCGAACGAGCCGACCGTGGCCCCCGTCTACGAGCACCTCGGCCGGCAGGGGTTTCGAGTTGTAGTTGCTCGCCATCACGAACCCGTAAGCCCCGGCGATCTCGATCACGAGCAGGTCGCCGACCGCCGCCGCCGGGAGTGGGCGGGTGGTTACGAAGCCCCCGTCGGCCTGGGTGAAGATGTCGCCCGACTCGCACAGCGGGCCGCCCACCGCGACCTCCTCGCAGGCTGTGGGCGAATCGCCCGCCGGACAGAGGCTCATCGGATGGTAGGAACCGTAGAGCACCGGCCGGGCCAGCGTGTTGAAGCCCGCATCCACGAGCAGATACTTCCGCCCGCCCTGCCGCTTGACCGCACGGATCTCGGTGACCACGAAACCCGCCTCGGCCGTCAGGTAGCGGCCCGGCTCGATCTCCAGCCGGATCCGGTGGCCGAAGCGATCCTCGAGCCGCTTCCGGGTGGCGTCCCAGAGGGTGAAGTAGCCCCCGAGATCGGCCCGCACTTCCTCGGGCTTGTAGGGCACCGGCAGGCCGCCACCGGCGCTGATGGTGGTGAGCGAGCGGCCGATCTCGTGGGCCACCCGCTCGAGCGAGCCGGCCACTTCGGCCAAGTGCGCGAGGTCGGCGCCGCTGCCGATGTGCATGTGGAGGCCGGAGACGGAAAGCCCGGCCCACTCGGCGCGGCGAAGCACCTCGGGGATCTCCTCGTGCCAGATGCCGTGCTTCGAGCCTTCGCCGCCGGTGTTGGTCTTCTGGCTGTGGCCGTGGCCGAATCCGGGATTCACGCGCAGCGTGACGGCGGCCCCCGGCACCCGCTCGGCGAGCTGCTCAAGCATGTCGGCCGAGCCGCAGTTGACGTGAAGCCCCAGCCGGGCGACTGCGTCGAGGCTGTCGCGGTCGAAGATGTCGGCCGTGTAGACGATCGGATGGGCCGGCGGCAGGTCGGTCGCCGAGGCAGCGGCCACCGGGGCGTGGGCCGGGTAGCCGGCGGCCAACGCCCGGTGGATCTCACCGGCGCTCACCGCATCGACGACCACCCCCGCGCGGCGGACGAGATCGAGCACGGCCAGGTTCGAGCAGGCCTTTTGCGCGAAGCGGATCGTATCCCAGGCGGCGAGGTCACGGCACCGCTGGCGAATGATCTCCGCGTCGTAGACGTAGAGCGGCGTGCCATGCGCGTGGGCAAGATCGGCGATGCTGGCGCCGGCGATCTCGCGGCGGACCGACTGGGAAGCGTCACCAGGGGCCATCGTGGCTCGGATCATGATGGAGTGGGAAAAGGCGGTGCAGGATGAGGACGATGTCGGGGTGCGCGCCGGAGGCTCTCGCGACGCCTACGGCGCGAGTGCCGGCACCCCAGGATCGGCCGGCGACGGCAGGAATCCGCCGCCCGCCGGGGCGAGACCACCCGGCGCCTGGGCCGTGACGGCCGCCGCGATCGTCTCGATCGCCCCGGCCTCGGCCGAGAGCCGCATGGCCACACCCCGCTCGATCGGCCGCACGAGCAGTTGCACGAGGGGATTCGGCTTGTCGGCTGATTGCTTGGCCACGTCAGCGAGCACGTCGGCCGTCGCGTCACCCGACGCCTCGGCCATCTTTCCCGCGTAGGCCATCAGGGCGGGCACGGCGAGATCGACGCCGCTGATCGGCTTGGCTGCCTGGTCGGCGCCGGCGCCCGCCGTGACGGCCGCGGCGACCCGCTTGCCCACGTCGCCGCCGACGAGCAGATAGACGCGGTCGGCCGTGACCGCGAGCGTGGCGGCGAGCGTGTCGCCGAACTGGTCGGCCGCCGGCAGTCCCGCAATGTCGATCGTGATCTCGTGGAGGTTGGCGCCGTCGGCCTTGCCCGCGTCGAAGGCCACCTTCACCTGCGGCGGCAACGCGCCTTCCTTCCCGAAGCGGTTCTTGACCTGCTTTTCGAGGGCTGGGCCGTCCTTGATCTTCGCGGCGAGCGTCACGGCCGGCAGGAGGGCGTCGGCCGTGGCGGCCGTGGTGTCGACGGCGACCGCGGCCTCGAGGCCGCCGGCGTCGAGCATCGCGCCGACGAGGTCCTGCACCAGGCCGAAGAGGGAATCGGTGATCGGATCGCCGCTGCCGGCCGGCAGCACCTGGGCGAGCGTGGCCTCGAGCGCGGGCCGGGCGGCGGGCGACACGGCCTGGGCGTGATGCGCCCGCACGGCCGCCGGCTTGCCGTCGCTGCCAGTAGGCAGGGCCAGCGCGTTGCCCGTGCGGCCCGCGCTCTCCCAGACCGTGGCAGCCGGAGAATCCGGCAGCATCACGGTGCGAGTCTCGAAGAACACCCGCTCCTTGGGCAGGTCGATCGCCAGGCCGAAAAACAGCGCCTCCGTTTCGGCCAGACTCTCCACCGTGGCATTGACCGCGGCCGCGTCGAGCGGTGGCCCCTGCTCGGCGGCCATGGCGGCGCCCTGCTCGATGGCCGCCCGCACCTGGGCCCGCATGGCCTCGGGCATCTGCGACGGGAAGAGCTTCGCCCCGATCGAATACGTTTCAGACACGGCGGCAATCAGCTTCTCGGGGTTGGCCGCGCCGGCCGGGCTGCCCTGAGGCGAGATGATCGCCCAGCCATCGGCTTCGGTGATTTCGAGCGGCGGGCCGCCCGGCACGGCCACCACCCGCTTGCCGCCAGCCTCTTCAACCGGGCCGAGCACGCCCTGGAGCGTCTCCAGCAGCTTGGTGAGATCTTTGACGGGCACGTAGCCGTGGATCACGGGCATCTCGCCGTCGGCGGTCACGATCACGCCGGCCGGCCGATTGACGTCGAGCCCAGCCAGGCCCTTGAACTGTGTCGCCATCATCACGAACGATTCCGCCAGTGCCGCCAGCGTGGGGTTGCCCACCCGTTCCCCGAACCAACCGATCTGCTTCTTGAGGTCGGCGTAGCCATCGACGGCCACGACCGCAACCACGGCGGGCTCGGCGGCGCGGGCAACGCTGAAGAAGGTCGTGATCGCGAGGGCCGCGATGACGAACACGGGGCGGTGGGCGGGCATGACGGAGTTCTCTCCCGGAGGATGGTCGACGTTGTTCCTGACGCGCAGCCCAAAAAGTGTATCAGAACCGCCCGCTGGCCTATATCCTGCGATGACGCCGCCATGCGATCCACCGACCCCCATTCGCCGAGCGAACTCGAGACCCTGCTGGCGCCGGGCCCGAAGTCGTTCGAGCGCCGCCGGCGGGCCCGACTCCCGGAACTGCTCTATCTGCTCACCTGCCTGACCACCTTCGCCGCCGGGGCGGTGGGCTGGCAGCCACTGCTGCTGGGCGTGGACGACGCCGGGATCGCCGCGGCCGTCTCCGGCCACTGGGATCGCGGGCTCCTCTACATGGCCGCCGTGATGGCCGTGCTCACCGCCCACGAGGCCGGCCACTTCATCGCCGCGAAGCTCCACGGCATTCCCGCCACGCTTCCGTTCTTCATCCCGATGCCGATCCTGCTCACCGGCACGCTCGGCGCCGTGATCGGGATGGAGGGCTCGCGGGCCGACCGGCGGCAGCTCTTCGACATCGCGGTGGCCGGGCCGCTGGCCGGTTTGGTCGTGGCCGTGCCGCTCCTAACGCTCGGGCTCCTGCATGGAGCGGTGGACGGCACCAACCCGTTCGCGCTGGCACCCTTCGCGGCCTGGCTGCAGTCGCTGGTGCGGCCCGACTTGGCTCCCGGCACGACGGTCGCCCCCAACCCGCTCTTCATGGCCGGCTGGATGGGTCTGCTCGTGACCGGCCTGAACATGATTCCCGTCAGCCAGCTCGACGGCGGCCACATCTGCTATGCCGTCTTCGGCCGCCGCGGCAACTGGGTGGCCCGGGCCGCGCTGATCGCGGCGATCCTGGCGGTGGTGGTCAGCGGCCGGCT
>CAMCPF010000245.1 GCA_945876515.1 Candidatus Kuenenia stuttgartensis | reverse complement strand
GGGAAAGCCCATCCGCATCACGCCGGTGTTGATCTTGAGCAGGGCCGGGGCGTGGTTGTTGGAGTCGGTCCAACAGCTCTTGAGAAACGCCATCTTGTCGACCTGCTTCGCGAGGTGCGGGAACAGGCTCGACACCCAGGCGCCGCTCTGGCCGTGCTGGCGAAACTCGAACGGGCTCTTCATCAGGCCGCCCACGGCATTGGCGAAGAAGCCGGTGTTCTTGTCGAAGCCGGGCAGCGGCTCGCCGTCGCGTTGGGCGAGCGCGGGCTTGTAGTCGAAGGTGTCGACGTGACTCGGGCCGCCGTTGATGAACAGCCAGATGACGCTTTTCGCCTTGGCCGGAAAGTGGCTCGGCCGTGCCGCGAGCGGGGCGTCGGCGAGCGAGCCCGCCCCCGCGGCGGCCTCGTCCTGAAGCATCCCGGCGAGCCCGAGCAACCCAAAACCGGCCCCGGCACGGCGCAACAGTTCCCGCCGTGGCAGCCCTGCTGGCGGCAGGTCGCGGATGAAGTCGGCGTCACGCATCGTGGGCTTCCGGATTCAGTGGTGTGAGACTGGTGTTGGTGGCTTGGGTGGGCCCGGGGTTGCCCATGCCATCTCGCGGGCGCTCGCTACCGGCATCCTGCCGTCCGCTCGCTCGGAGGAAACCTCGCTTCGCCGTCCCGGCTGCGCTTGGTTTCCTACGCCGCTCGATTGGCATGGGCAACCCCTCCCGCTCATGGCTGTCAGGCATTGGCATTCCGAAAGTAATCATCATTCGATGTGGAGCGTTTCGTTGAGCCCCATCAAGACCTGGCAGAAGTCCGTGAGGGCCGCAGAAGTTGCGTCGCGGTGGCTGCTCGCGGCGTGGGCGGCGGCCTGCGCGGCAAGAAACTCGGTGGCCGTGCGGAGTTCGACTTCAGATGGGCTGCGGCCGAGGGCCGTGGCGTAGGCAGCCTCGATGGCTGGGGCGGGAGCGTCGGGGGCCGCGCCGGCCGAGGCCACGATCCGGTTGGCAAACGCCTGGGCCCAGGTGCGGGCCGTCGGCGAGTTCATCATCGCGAGCGCCTGCGGGGCCGTGGTGGTGATCGACCGCTTGGCGAGACCGGCGACGTAGTCGGGCGAGTCGAAGGTCCGCAGGAAGAGCGGCAGCTTGCTCCGCTTCACCTCCAGATACATGCTCCGCCGTGGACTGGCCTCGTCGCGACCGGCGCGGCCGTAGAGCGTGGGGTCGAGCTTGCCGGCGAGTGCGAGCAGCGTGTCGCGGATCGCTTCCCCTTCCAGCCGCCGGCGATTAAACCGCCAGACGAGCCGGTTGTGGGGATCGACGGCCGCCTGCGCGGGATCGACCACGCTCGACTGCCGGTAGGCGTTGCTCGTGACGATCAGCCGGTGGATCGGCTTGAGCCGCCAGCCGCCCCGAATCAGCTCGCCGGCCAGCCAGTCGAGCAGTTCCGGGTGGCTCGGTGGATCTCCCTGTTTCCCGAAGTCGCTCGACGTGGCCACGAGCCCCTCGCCGAAATGGTGCTGCCAGAGCCGGTTCACGATCACCCGGGCGGCGACGTGACCGGCCCCGGCGTCGGCGTCGGTGAGCCAGCGGGCCAGGGCCGCGCGGCGATGGCTCGTCTTCGCGCCCGCGGGGGCGGGCCGCTGCCAGTGGGCAATGCCGTCCGGGTGCCGCGCCAGCACCTGCAGCACGCCCGGCATCGCCACGCCCTCCTTGGCGTTCGCGTCGCCCCGGCGGAGAAAGTGGGTCTCGGAATAGAAGTGGGGGTAACCGCGGCCGTCGGCATGGTGCGGAATCTTCGGCACGTTCTCGCTGGCCACGAGCACCTTCACGACCTGCGGCGTGGGCCGCTGCGATTCGAGCTTCTTCACGGCCGCATCCACCGCCTGCCAGCCGGGGTCGAAACCGCGGTGGAGCGCGGCCAGCTCGGATTTCTCTTCCACCGTAAGGTCGGACTCGGGCTTCGCGAGGAGCGCCGTCACCCGCGCCCGCTGCCGCTCCGAAGCATCGACTGGGTCGTGCTTGGGAGTGACCGGCTCGGCCGCCAGGCCCGGCACAGGGGCGAACGCGAGCCGCGGCCGTCCGATCGAGTGGCGGCCGTTGTTCATGAACTCGAGCGCTACCGTGAGCCGGATGCCCCCCGGCTGCGACACGGGCGACTTGAAGTCGAACGCGGCCACGTGCGACGCGCCCACCCGCGGATCGACAGCCCAGGCCGAGCGCCGGTCGGCGTCGATGGCATACGCCACCGCGAGGTCGGGGCGGGTCTGGGAGAAGTCGGCCCGGGCGGCCGTAAGTTCGACGGGCGTGGGCGTCGTAACAGGCTGGCCCGCAGCGGGGATCGGGGCCCAGCCGACGGTGAGGTTCGAGAGGGCGAAGTTGCCGTTGCCCGCACGGCCGGGTCCCTGCCGTGGCAGCGACGCATCGGCCAGGGCGTCGAGCCGCAGCGACGCAACCGTTTCGAGCGGCGTGTCGATCGTGATCGTGTAGGTGTCGCTGTCACCCGGGGTGGCCCCCGCGAGCAGAGAGCCGTCGGCGAGCGGCGTGAACGTCGCCCCCGCCTGGCTCGTCGCCGAGACGAGCGTGCCGACTTGCCAAGCCGAGGCCGGTGCCGGCGCGGCATCGGGCCGCCAGGCTGCGGCCCAAGCCGCGAAGGCCGCAGGGATTTTTTCACGCTCGTAGGCCGCGCGGGTGGCGACCGCCTCTGCATGGCGGGCCTGCCAGGCTGCCAGTTCGGCCTCGTGCTTGGCCGGGGCGAGCGGCAGTTCGACGTTCGAGCGGATGGTGGAGGTGAACGTGGCCGCCAGCCGGTAGTAGTCGGCCTGCGGCAGCGGGTCGAACTTGTGGTCGTGGCAGCGGCAGCAGCCCACGGTGATGCCGAGCATCGCGGTGCCGATCGTGCCGATCATGTCGTCGAGTTCGGAGTAGCGGGCGCTCTCGAACTCCCGCTCCGTGAGCTGCGTCGGGAAGGCGCCGGCCGCGAGGAAGCCCGTGGCCTTCCAGGCCTCGGCGTCGTCGGGGGCGAGTTCGTCGCCCGCGATCTGCCACTGGAGGAACGTGTCGAAGGGGAAGTCGTCGTTGAACGCCTTGATCACGAAGTCGCGGTAGTGGAAGGCGTGCGGCCGGTCGTAGTCCTGCTCGTACCCGAAACTCTCGGCGAAGCGGGCGACGTCGAGCCAGTGCTGGGCCCAACGCTCGCCGAAGGCGGGGCGGGCGAGCAGGTCGTCGACCACGCAGTCGTAGGCCGCCGGCGCCGGATCGGCTACGAAGGCGGCCACTTCTTCAGGCGTGGGCGGCAGCCCCGTGAGGTCGAAGGCGAGCCGACGGCGGAGCGTATGGGCGGCGGCGACGGGCGAGGGCGAAAGCCCAGCCTCGGCGAGCTTCGCGAGAATGAACCGGTCGATCGGGTTGCGGCACCAGCCGCCGGGATCGCTCGGCTGCGGCGGCTCGACGGCGGTCAGGGGACGAAACGCCCAGAAGTCCCGGGCCTCCGGTGCTATCACCCGATCCGTCCACGGGCCGCGGTCGGTCTGGTCGATGAGCGGCTTGTCGTAGGGCGCCCCGCGGTCGATCCACTCGGCGAGCCACCCCAGTTCCTCGGCGGTGAGCGAGTCGCCCTCCTCCGGCATGTGCGGCTCCTCGAGCCGGGCCGCCAGGCGATACATCCGGCTCTCGACCGCCTTGCCCGGCACCACGGCCGTGCCGCTGGCCCCGCCCGCGAGCAGGCTCTCGCGGGTCGAGAGGTCGAACTCCCCCTCCACGCTCCCCGCCCCGTGACAGGAGCCGCAGCGGTGGGCGAGCAGCGGCCGCAGGTGCTGCGTGAAGACCTCGAGGCCCCGCGGGTCGGCGGCCTCGCCGGCGGCGCGGGCGTGCCCAACGCCCAGCAACACGGCGGCGACGAGGAACCACCCCAGTGCGACCTGACGGGCACGCGGAGGACGCAGGCATCGGCGGCGAACTCGGGCCATCGTCACCGTTGCTCCACGGACGATTCACGGATCATCGACATCCAAGAGAATACCTAGCGGCGGGGCACGCCCGCCAGTTCAGGGCCGCGCTGCCAGCACTGCTCGCCCGCCCGGCAAGACGTGGCGGCCCACCTATACTCCCGTATATATTTTTGCTCATGTCCACCGCCGAGAAGCGACGTCTGACCCCTGCGGAATACCTCGCCATCGAGGTGGCGAGCGAGGGGCGGCACGAGTTCCGCGATGGCGAGATGTTCGCCATGAGCGGCGGCTCGTACTGGCACAATCTCGTCAAGGACAACCTGGCCCATGCGCTGGGCAACCTTCTCGCTGGGCGGGGCTGCACCGTGCTGACGAGCGATCAGCGCGTCAAGGTGGACGCCACGGGGCTCTCCACCTACCCCGACGACGTCGTCTTCTGCGGCAAGCCCGTGTTCGAGGACGGGATGCATTATTCGGCCGTCAACCCGCTCGTGCTGGCGGAGGTGCTTTCCGACTCCACCGAAAAAGTATCATCGGGGCGTGAAGTTCGGCCATTACCGCCAGCTGCCGAGCGTCCAAGAGTTTCTGGTGCTGGCCCAGGACCGCGTCTCGGTGGAGCGGTATCGGCGGCAGACGGCGGGCGACCCCGGCTCCTGGCTGCTGACCGCGGTCACCCACCCGCGGGGTCGGTCGCCTTCGAGTCGCTCGGCATCGCGGTGCCGGTCGCGGAGATCTACGCCGGCGTCGAGTTTCCGGTCGCAGGCTGAAACCTCACGTGCCGTGAGCCGTTAAAGGGGAAGCCATGATTTTTCGCTGCCACACGCCCCTGCTCGGGACCATTCTGGTCACCGCCTGCGTCAGTTTTTTCGCAACGCCTGCGGCTGCCCAGCAGCGGGTGGAGCAGCGGTTCGATGAGCTCGACCGCAACGGTGATGCCAAGGTCACGCCCGACGAACTGCCGGCCACCGCCATCTTCGAGCGGCTCGATCTCGACGGCGACGGGGCGATCACCAAGCCCGAGGCGGTCGAGGCCGTGCGGAAGAGGGCACTCCAGGGACTGCGTGGGCTTGGAGGTGGCGGGGGCTCGGCGGCGAGCGGCACCGACACGGATGCGGCCACGCAGGCAAAGCCCGAGCCGCCGGTCCGCGAGGGCCCCCGGCCCGTCCGGCCGGGCGATCACGGCATCGGCCGCCACATCGGCGACCTCACCTTCACCGACCTCGAAGGAAAGCAACGGTCGCTCGCCGAGATCGCCGCCGGCAAGATCGCGGTCTTCGCGATGACGAGCACGAGCTGTCCGCTGAGCCGTAAGTA
>CAMCPF010000244.1 GCA_945876515.1 Candidatus Kuenenia stuttgartensis | reverse complement strand
GTTGATAGCGAGCGCAGGCAGGATGCCGAAAGCGAGCTAGCATCGAGCGACCGGAGGCCATGGATGGCCGGAGGGAGCGTCCGGCGAGATGGCATGGGCAATCCCGAGCCCGCGTGACGCACGGCGCTCGGGCGACAGGGATCGGCGATCCCGAGCGTGGGCGCCGATCAGCAGACGCCCGGCCACCGCGACTGGACGTCGTGGCCGGCGTACACCGCGCCGTCGCCCAGCGACTCCTGGATCCGCAGCAGCTGGTTGTACTTCGCGATCCGGTCGCTCCGCGAGGCGCTGCCGGTCTTGATCTGGCCGGTCGAGAGCCCGACGGCCAAGTCGGCGATCGTGGCGTCCTCGGTCTCGCCACTGCGATGGCTGGCGATCGAGGTGTAGCCCGAGCGATGGGCCAGTTGCACGGCCTGAATCGTCTCGGTGAGCGTGCCGATCTGGTTGACCTTCACCAGGATCGAGTTGGCGACTCCCTCGGCGATGCCGCGGCCGAGCCGCTCGGAGTTGGTGACGAACAGGTCGTCGCCCACCAACTGCACCCGCTCGCCGAGCCGCTCGGTGATCAGCTTCCAGCCCGCCCAGTCGTCCTCCGAGCAGCCATCCTCGATCGACACGATCGGATACTTGCCGGCCAGGTCGGCCAGGAAACCCACCATCCCGGCCGAGTCGAGCGACTTGCCCTCGATCGAATAGGTGCCCGTCTTGGCGTCGTAAAACTCGGTGGCCGCCACGTCGAGACCGATCGCGATCTCCTCGCCCGGCTTGTAGCCCGCGTTGCCGATCGCCGCCAGGATCACCTCGAGCGCCTCGGCGCAGCTGCCGATGTGCGGGGCGAAGCCCCCCTCGTCGCCCACGCTCGTGGCCAGCTTCTTGTCCTTGAGCACCTTCTTGAGGGCGTGGAAGGTCTCCACGCCGGCCCGCAGGGCGACGTCGAACGAGTCGAAGCCGAGCGGCAGGATCATGAACTCCTGCACGTCGAGCGGATTGTCGGCGTGGGCCCCGCCATTGATGATGTTCATCATCGGGGCGGGCAGGAGCCGGGCGGCCGCGCCACCCAGATAGCGATAGAGCGGCAGCCCGCAGTGCTCGGCGGCGGCGTGGGCCACCGCCATCGATACCCCGAGAATCGCGTTGGCGCCAAGGTCCTTCTTGTTGGGCGTGCCGTCGAGTTCGATCATCAACTCGTCCACGGTCGTCTGGTCGAGCGCGTCGCAGCCCTCGAGTTCCTCGGCGATCCGGGTGTTGATGTTTTCGACCGCGGCCATCACGCCCTTGCCGAGGTAGACGCCCTTGTCGCCATCCCGCTTCTCCCAGGCCTCGTGGGCACCGGTGCTCGCCCCAGATGGCACGGCGGCACGGCCGAAGGCCCCGTCGGCAAGCGTCACATCGACCTCGACGGTGGGATTGCCGCGGCTGTCGAGGATCTGGCGGGCGTGGATGTCGACGATCGTGGACATGGAACCTCCGAGGTGATGGTGGGCCGCAAGCCGGGCCGGGAACGGCGTTGATTGTGACGGCGGGGAGGCGACGTGCAAGTGGTTTTCAAGGCGGGCATGATTGTGCTCGACTCCGACGGTATCCTGCGGTGCGTCGAGCCGCGGGCCAAGCGGGTCGGAGCGGATCGACCGCCGAGGGTGGATTCCCTGCCCAGTCCGCATCCCCGCCCCGCGGAGTGTGTGTGTTTCATGTTCACCGGTCTCGTCGAGTCGCTCGGGAAGGTTGTCGCCGTCGTGCCCGAACCGCCCGGCTTCAGGCTGGTGTTGGAGGCGGCGGGCATCGCGGCCGACGCGGCCCTCGGCGACAGCGTCTGCGTGAGCGGCTGCTGCCTGTCGGTGGTG
This sequence comes from Candidatus Kuenenia stuttgartensis, assembly GCA_945876515.1. Lineage (GTDB taxonomy): Bacteria > Planctomycetota > Planctomycetia > Pirellulales > UBA1268 > QWPN01. The sequence goes on along the minus strand of CAMCPF010000244.1, from coordinate 3,433 downwards.
CGGATCGACGGCGATCGGCTCGAGTTTCAGCTCGGACCCGAGACCCTCGCCCGGACGACCCTCGGCGGGCTCGCGGCGGGCAGCCGCGTCAACCTGGAGCGGTCGCTGCGACTCTCCGACCGGCTGGGCGGGCACCTCGTCACGGGCCATGTCGATGGTTTGGGACGGCTCGCAGGCCGCCGCGACGAGGGCGACTGGACCACGTGCCGGTTCGCCGCCGCCCGTGAACTGCTCGCCCAGATGGCCTCCAAGGGCTCGGTGGCGATCGACGGCGTGAGCCTGACGGTGGTGGACGTCGACCACGAGACCTTCAGCGTGGCACTGATCCCGCACACGCTGGCCGTCACGACGCTCGGTGGCCTGGTCGAGGGCAGCGGGGTGAACCTCGAGACGGACCTGGTGTTCAAGTATGTCGCCCGGTGGCTGGCCGCCAGCGGCCTGGGGGCGGCATGAGACCCGAGCCCCCTGCCCAGCCCGAGCCGGGCTCCGCGCCGGCGATCCCGCCGCGGCAGACGACGGCGTATCTCAAAGATCTGTTCTCCCAGGTCGGCTTCACGATCGACGCCCGGCGCGGCCAGAACTTTCTCGTCGACTTGAACCTGATCGACGTGCTGGTCCGGTCGGCGGCGATCGCGCCCGACGACGTGGTGCTGGAGGTCGGCACCGGCACCGGGGCCCTGACCGAGCGGCTCGCCGCCACGGCCGCCCGCGTCGTGACCGCCGAGATCGACCCGCGGCTGGCCCAGCTGGCCCGTGACCGGCTCATCGATCACGACAACGTGACCGTGGTCGAGGGGGACGCGCTCGCGGCCAAGCACCGGCTGGCGCCGGCCCTGCTCGGGGCAGTCGAGGCGGCCCGAGCCGCTGCCCCCGCCGGACGTTTTCTGCTGGTGGCCAACCTTCCGTATTGCGTCGCGACGCCCGTGATCTCCAACCTGCTCGCCCTGCCCCGTCCCTTCGACGCGGCGGTGGTGACGGTCCAGCGGGAGATGGCCGAGCGCATGACGGCGACCGCAGGATCACCCAGCTACAATGCGCTTTCAGTCTGGGTGGGCTGCCAGTGCCGTGGGGAGATCGTCAGGATCCTGCCCCCGAGCGTGTTCTGGCCACGGCCCAAGATCGACTCGGCGATCGTCCGACTCGACCTCGAGCCGGAGCGGCGGGCGGCGATCGCCGACCTGGCCCGCTTCCATGCCTTCGTCCGCGACGTCTTCTGCCACCGCCGCAAGCTGCTCCGCGGGGTACTGCTGCGGCTGGCCGGCGGCAAGGGGAGCGCCGAGGCTCGGGCGCACGTCGAGGCCGCCTACGCCGCGCTCGGCCTCGGCCCGGAGGCCCGGGCCGAGGAGATCAGCCCGGATCGCTTCGTGCTGCTGGAGCGGGCTTTTCTCGGTCCCGGCTCGGCCACCTGACCCGGCCGCGGGGCCGATCTTGCGGGGAAAACGGTCACAAACCCCGGGTGTGCCGATACTACCGGTTGTCTGGGCGACACGGGTAAACTGTGGTGTCACGGCGGAGCCGGGGCCGACAATCTCCACGGCAACTTGGCACCGTCGCAGGCGCGACGGCAGTCGAGGGCGGAGGCACTCAGCGCGTGATCCCGAATCCGACCACCGAGGCCTCCTTCGCTCCCACGCTCGTCGATCTTCTGCGGCAGCGGGCCGCGTACCGCCCTCACGACCGGGCGTTCACGTTCCTGGTCGACGGCGAACACGAAGAGCTAAACATCACCTACGCCGAACTCGACCGCAAGGCGCGGGCGGTCGGCGCGTGGCTGATGGACCGGGGCATGACGGGCAAGCGGGCCCTGTTGCTCTACCCCTCGGGCCTCGACTTCATCGCCGCCTTCATGGGCTGCCTCTACGGGGGCGCGATCGCGGTGCCCGCCTACCCGCCCCGGAAGAATCGTTCCGTGGAGCGGATCGAGGCCATCGCCGCGGATGCCGACGCAGCCGTGGCGCTCACCACCCGCGACGTGCTCGACCGGTTCGAGAGCCTGGGCACGACTGCTCCGAGCCTCGAGCACCTGACCTGGCAGGTGGACTCCGAGCTCGACCTCACCTGGGGCGACCGCTGGGACCGACCCGACATCGACGGCGACACCCTCGCCTTCTTGCAGTACACGAGCGGCTCGACCGGCACGCCCAAGGGGGTGATGCTCTCGCACGAAAACCTGCTGCACAACTCGCTGCGGATCATGCAGGCCTTCGAGATCACCCGCAGCCAGTCGGGGGTGTTCTGGCTCCCGAGTTTCCACGACATGGGGCTGATTGGGGGCATCCTCGTGCCGCTCTATGGCGGCAAGTTCAACGTCTTGATGTCGCCGGTAGCCTTTCTCCAGAAGCCGCTGCGGTGGCTACAGGCGATTTCCCGCTACCGGGCCACGATCAGCGGCGGCCCCAACTTCGCCTACGAACTCTGCGTGCGCAAGACAACGCCGGAGCAGCGAGCGGCGCTCGATCTCTCCAGTTGGTCGCTGGCCTTCAACGGCGCCGAGCCGGTGCGGGCCGAGACGATCGACGCCTTCTGCGAGGCCTTCGCCGTAAGCGGCTTCCGCCGCGAAGCCTTCTACCCCTGCTACGGGCTGGCAGAGAGCACGCTGATGGTCACCGGCGGCATGAAGTTCGAGCCGCCGGTGATCCGGTCCTTCGACGCGGTCTCGATCGAGACGGGTACCGTGGCCCCGGGCCGACAGGATGCGGCCACCGCCCGCCGGCTCGTGGGCAGCGGCCGCGAGTTGGATGGGCAAGACGTGTTGATTGTCGATCCGCAGACCCACGAGCCCCTGCCCCCGGGCCGGGTGGGCGAGATCTGGGTGAGCGGGCCGAGCGTGGCCCAGGGCTATTGGAACCGCAGCGAGGCGACCCAGGAGACCTTCGGCGCGATGCTCGCCGAGCCCGACCCGCACGCTCCGGCCCAGGTGGTGGCACGCTGGCGGCCGAACCCCGGCCCCTACATGCGGACGGGTGACCTCGGCTTCTTCGACAACGGCGAGCTGTTCGTGACCGGGCGGCTCAAGGACCTGATCATCGTCCGCGGCCGCAACCACTATCCGCAGGACCTCGAATACGCGGTCGAGGAGGCCTCGCCGCTCGTGCGGGCCGGCTCGCTGGCGGCGTTCGCCGTGGACCACGAGGGCCGCGAGCGGGTGGTGATCGTGGCCGAGCTCGAGCGGGGTCGCCGCGAGCGGGCCGAGATTTTGGCCGCGATGGACGCCATCCGCAGCCGCCTGGCGCGGGAGCACGAGGTGGCCGTCGAGGCGATCGTGTTCGTGCGGCCAAATAGCGTGCCCAAGACCTCGAGTGGCAAGATCCAGCGGCATGCCTGCCGCCGCCAGTTTCTCGACAGCACGCTCGAGGTGGTGGAGCAGCACGTCAGCTGGCTCGAGCCCGCTCAGCCCGCAGCCGCACCCAATCCCGCACTGCCGCGGCTGGCC
>CAMCPF010000243.1 GCA_945876515.1 Candidatus Kuenenia stuttgartensis | reverse complement strand
TAGCCATTCGCATACCCTCCGGGACCGATTCTAGAAGCGAGGGGCGCGGGCCTCAAGGTCACGGCCCTGATCCGGCCCCCCGCGCGGGGCACGCGGGCCCGGCCCGGGGTCGGCTTGCGCCGCTCGTAGCGAAAAGTGTCGGCGTGCGGACTGCGCCTGCCGTGCCGGCCGCGCGACGGTCCGCCCCGATCTTCGCCTCGGCCGCCCGGCCTGCCGATGACATTCAGCGTGCGGACTCACGACGCCTTGGCCGGCCGTCGTCCCGCCGGGAGCAGCTGATTTCATGGCAAAGAACACCTGGCGGCTCGTGAGCCGTGGTCCCGACGGCGAGCTGGTCATCCACGATTTCGATTCCCCCGAGGCGCTTCGGGCCTGCCACCGCCAGATCGGCGTCGACGACTGCTCGACCGACCTCGACCTCCGCGGGGCACCCGTCTTTCGCGAACTGATCGGACCGATGCCAGAGGGCCGGACGATCGTCCGCTATGAGACCCCGGACGTGTTCGAGGTGCTGACCCGCGAGTGGGCGATGCCAAAGCCACCCCGACGTCGCCGCCGTGCAGCCGACGGCGCCGCCCAGCCGACACCGCAGGCGACGAGCCAGGATGGCTGACACGATCTTCGGTCGGATCATCCGGGGCGAACTGCCCGCCCGGATCGTCCACGACGACGACCGCTGCCTCGCCTTCCACGACGTCGCCCCGCAGGCGCCCGTCCACGTGCTCGTGATCCCCAAGCGGCCGATCGCGTCACTGGCCGAGTCGACCGAGGCCGACACCGACCTGCTCGGCCATCTGGTCGTGGTGGCCACGCAACTAGCCCGCACGCTCGGCCTCGCCGACGGCTACCGACTGGTCGTCAACTGCGGCCGTGACGGCGGCCAGTCGGTGGATCACCTGCACATCCATCTGCTCGGCGGCCGGCCGCTGGCCTGGCCTCCAGGCTAGCCTGCCGCCAGAGCCGGTGTGTTACCATCGCAGGCTGTCCAGGTCGTTCGACCGCCAGCCGCGAGGTGACCATGCCTGCCCTTCCCGTCCCGAGCCGCCGGGAGTTTCTCGCTTCGTCGCTCGTCGCCGCCGGCGGCCTGGCCGTGGGCCGCAGTCTCGCCGCCGACCCGGAGCCCGCGCTGGCCAAGCCTTCGCTGTTCCGGATCTCGCTCGCCGAGTGGTCGCTCCACAAGACGATCTTCGCCGGGAAACTCGACAACCTCGACTTCCCGCGAGCGGCCCGCGAGCAGTTCGGCATCGAGGCGGTCGAATACGTCAACCAGTTCTTCAAGGACAAGGCCAAGGACGCCGACTACCTGGCCGACCTGTCGCGGCGGGCGGCCGACGAGGGCGTGCAGAACCTGCTGATCATGTGCGACGGGCTGGGCAATCTCGGCGACCCTGACGACAACGCCCGCACCAAGGCCGTCGAGAATCACCACCCGTGGGTCGAGGCGGCCAAGCGGCTCGGCTGCCATTCGATCCGGGTCAACGCGGCCAGCAAGGGCGGCTTCGAAGAGCAGCAGAAACTCGCCGCCGACGGGCTCGCCCGGCTGGCCGAGTTCGCCGCCCAGATGGAGCTGAACGTGATCGTGGAGAACCACGGCGGACTCTCCAGCAATGGGAAGTGGCTCGCGGGCGTGATCGAGCAGGTGGGCAAGCCCAACTGCGGCACGCTCCCCGACTTCGGCAACTTCGGCGACTACGACCGCTACCGAGGCGTGGCGGAACTGATGCCCTTCGCCAAGGGCGTCAGCGCCAAGAGCCACGACTTCGACGCCGACGGCAACGAGGCTCGCACCGACTACCGGCGGATGCTGAAGATCGTCACCGACGCCGGCTACCACGGCTGGGTGGGCGTGGAGTACGAGGGCGGGAAACTGCCCGAGGACGAGGGCATCAAGACCACCAAGCGGCTGCTCGAGACGGTGCGCACGGAGCTGGCCGGCTGACGGCCGCGACCGGGAGCCGCCGCATGACCGCCAGCCCAGCCCAGCCCGCCGGGCTCCTGATCGTGACGGTGGATCGGCTGCCGGCCTGGATCCTGCCCGCCTTCGGCTGCACCTGGGCCTCGACCCCCGCTCTCGACGGCATGGCAGGCCGCGGCCTGGTCCTGGATCGCGTCATCGCCGGCAGTGACGATCCGCACGACACGCTCGCGGCCCTGGCCGGCCGCGGCCCGCAGGATGCCGCCGGCTGGCCGCTGCTCGACGCGGCCGTCGCGCGGGGGTGGTCGCCGGCGATCGTCACAGACGACGACATCTTCGCCGCCCAGCTGCCCGCCGGCGTCGCCGTGCGGTGCGTCCCCGCGACGGCCACGTCGCAGATCGCCACCGGTGTCGGGGCGACGAACCTCGGTCGGCTGTTCGCGATGGCCGCCGAACTCGCCGCCGGCGGTGCCCATCGACTGCTCTGGCTGCATGCCGCCGGCCTGGGCGTCGCCTGGGACGCTCCCGAGGAGCTCCGCTCCGCCGCCCTCGATCCGGACGACCCGCCGCCCCCACCGGGCGCGACCGTGCCGCGGGTACACGTCACGACCGACACCGACCCCGATCTCGTAGCCGTCTTGCGGCAGGTCTTCGCCGGCCAGGTGACGCTCCTCGATCACTGCCTGGACCACCTGCTGGCCTCCATCGACTCCCCCGCGGCCGACATGACGTGGACAACGCTGATCGCCGGGGTGCGGGGCATGCCGCTCGGGCTGCACGGCGCGATCGGGCCGTTGCCGATTCCACCGTATGGCGAGCTCGTCCACCTGCCGGCCGTGCTCGTCGATCACCGCGGTCGCATGGCCGCCCAGCGCTATGGCGGCCTGCTGATTCCGGCCGACCTCGGAGCCACGCTCTCTGAGATCGCCGGCGTTGCCCGGTCCGGCGACGACGAGCCCCGCGGGGGCCGCAGCCTCGTGCCGCTGCTCGACGAGTGGCGGCTCAACCCACGCGACCGCGCGATCACGGTGACACCGCACGGCGTGGCGATCGCCACGCCGGCTTGGCATCTCGTGCTGCCGACCGAGGTGACCGGCCAGGCTACGCCGCCCGTGCTCTATGCCAAGCCCGACGACTACTTCGAAGCCTGCGACGTCGCCGATCGCGGCTGCGACGTGGCGGAGGACCTCACCATATTGGCCGGCCAGGCCGCCTCCGACCCACGGGCGGCGTGGGTGGCGACGCTCTCGGCGGCGGCCACGGCCGCCAGGTAGCCGCCGCGGCGACGGCCGGCCGCGCCATGTGCCGGCCCTTTCACGGTCGAAACACGCTTTGCGAGGGCGTCGGCCGATCGCTACGATCCGCCCCCCTTCCCTGGCCCGGGACGGGTTCGCGCTCCACCTCCGCCATGCCCTGCTGCCCGCGCGCTGCCGCGTCCGTCATCGCCGTCGCCGTCGCAGTCGCGACGCTGCTGCCCGCTGCGGCGGCCCGCGCCGACGATCAGCCGCAGCCCGGCGTCGCCCAGCGACCGGTCAGCATCCGGATTCGCTGGGGCGGCGGCGCGGCCCGCGCCTGGAGTGGCCGCATCGCCGTCCTCGACGCCGGAACCACAGCCGGAGCGGAGCCTGCCACCGAGGCAGCCCCGCCGACCGGGCCCCGTCTGCCCTTTTCCTGGAAGACGCTCTGCCCGGAGCCCGACGCCGCGGCGACCGCCCACGACGCCGACGGCGGGATCATCGTGCACCAGCCCCGGCCGCTGACTGCCGATGGCGTCGAACTCACGGTGACCGGCTGGCAGCGGGCCAGGCTCGCGGTCGAAATCGGTCCCGGAGCGACCGGGGAGACGGCGGCCACGCTCGACCTGCCGCTGGCCGAGATCCTGGCCGCACCCGTGCAACGATCGCTCGATGCCGACGGCAATCGCCTCACGGCTGAGATCGCCCCGGGGGATGCCCTGCGGGTGGCGCTTGCGCCGGGCCCGGGAGCGGCCGGTCGGGCTGACGAAACCGCGGTGCGACGGCCGGGCGAGGTGCTCCGGTTTCGTGTCGATCCGCTCCTGGCGGTCAAGCCCGGCGAAGGCCAGTTCGAGTTGCGACTCCGTCTGGCCAGCCCGCAGGACGAAAGGCCGATCGACAGCCAGACCGCGGTGCTCACGCCACGGTCGACGGTCGACACCCGACTCACCTCGGGCCGGGTTCCGACCGAGTTCGCCGGCGTCGATTGCGAACTCTCCCTCCCGGAAGCCGAGGGCGTGTATGAGATCACGCTCGAAGCGGTCGAGCGCGGCGGGCTGCGTTGGACGCGACCGCTCGCCGCGCGCACGCTCCAGGTCGTGGCCCTGGCCGACGTGGCCGATGCGCCGCCGGCGGCCGGCGACTGGACCGTGATCTACGAGCTCGATCCGGGCAGCCCCAAGCTTCACGAACGGCTCCGGCGGCTGCCCGGCCGCGGACTGCCCGCGGTGCCCGTGCCCAGCATCCCGCTGCCGGCGATGCCGCTGCCGAGCCTGTCGCGCGCCCGGGTTCCGCTGCCTCGTCTGCCCGAGTTCAGCGGGCTGCCGGAGGTCCCGATTCCCAACGTCTCGGCGATGGTGCCGCGGTTGAGCGGCCTGCTGGCCTTCGGTCACTCGCTGGTCGTGCCGCACTCGCTCGGCCCCATGCTGCGGCTGCCCGCGAATGCGCGTGGCAGTGAACCTTCGTGGGAGGGCATCGTCGTCGCCGGGGCCCAGCCCGGTCGGCCACACGTCGTCGAGATCGACCATCCCAGGCTGCAGCGGGCGACCATCGTCGCCGGCGTGCTCGAGCCCGATGCGACCGCGACCACCACGGAGGTGCGGCATGCCGGCGGCTTCGAGGTGCTCCCGCCGGCCGACCTCCGCGCCGACGCCCTCGGCACCCACCGCTTCGTGTTCTGGCCCACCACCCGCAATCCGGTGGTGGTGATCGCCAACCCGGCGAGCGACGGCCCGGCCCTCGTCGGACGGGTCCGCGTGCGAGCGGGCCCGCAGCGGCTGCCGCCCCTGCAGCGGACGACGCCCGCGCCCCTGGCTGGATCGCGGCCAGGGCGATCGACGTTCGCCGTCTTCGCCTCACCCGATCTGCATCGCCTCCACGGCGGGCCCGGCCGGGTCGCGGCGTCCGGGGGCAGGCCCTTCGCCGACTGGACGACGCACCTCACAGGCATTCGCCACTCGGCCGACGCGCTGGGTGCCCGCGGCCTCGCAGGGGGAGTGGTCACCGTCTACGCCGACGGTGCGGCCGCATGGCCGTCGCAACTCACCCGCCAGGCGACCCGCTGGGATCCTGCTGCCGCCGGAGACGCCGGCCTCGACCCATCGCCGAAGGACGTGCTGGCCGCGATCACC
>CAMCPF010000242.1 GCA_945876515.1 Candidatus Kuenenia stuttgartensis | reverse complement strand
GCACGGCCGCCCGGAGGTGCGGCCGGCGGCCGGGGCCGCAGGCCCGAGGGCCGCGAAGCCCGCCGGGGCCATGGATGGCCCGCCGGGCGTAAAGCCAGCCACACTACACCAGCCAGTGGCAGATGTCGCCGTCCTGCATCACGTAGTCCTTGCCCTCGACCCGGAGCTTGCCGTGGGCCCGGATCTCTTTCTCGGTCTTGAAGGCCTCGAGGTCGGCGAGCGAATAGATCTCGCCGCGGATGAACTTCTTCTCGAAATCGGTGTGGATCACGCCGGCCGCCTGCGGGGCCGTCGCGCCGACGGGGATCGTCCAGGCTCTGACTTCCTTTTCGCCCGCCGTGAAGTAGCTCTGCAGGCCGAGCGTCTTGTAGGCCGCCCGGGCCAGCGAGGCGAGCGCGGGCTCCTCGAGGCCCGCCCCGGCCAGCATCTCTGCCCGATCGGCTTCGTCGAGCTCGGCCAGTTCGGCCTCCAGCTTGGCGCACACAGGCACCACCTCCGCGCCCGACTTCGCCGCCTGCTTGCGCACCGCCTGCACGAGCGGTCCCGAGCCCGTGACGTCGCTTTCGTCCACGTTGGCCACATAGAGGATCGGCTTGGCCGTCAGGAGCCCGAACTCCTTGACTGCCGCCCTCTCAGGCTCCGTGAGCGCGAGCGTCCGCAGCGGCTTGTCGGTCTGGAGGTGGTCGAGGCACTTCTTCATCGAGTCGTACTTGAAGCGAGCCTCCTTGTCGGTGCTCTTGGCGGCCCGCTCGGCCCGCGGCAGCAGGTTTTCGAGGTGCTGCATGTCGGCGAGCAACAGTTCGATCTCGATCGTCTCCATATCGGAGACGGGATCGACCTTGCCAGCCACGTGGATCACGTCCGGATCCTCGAAGCAGCGGACCACCTGGATGATCGCGTCCACCTCGCGGATGTGGGAGAGAAACTTGTTGCCGAGCCCCTGGCCCTCGCTCGCCCCCTTCACGATCCCCGCGATGTCCACGAGCTTGAGCGCGGCCGGGATCACCTTCTTGGTGGGGATCAGGGCGGTGATCCGCTGCAGCCGGTCGTCGGGCACGCTCACCATCCCCTCGTTAGGCTCGATCGTGCAGAACGGGTAGTTGGCGCTCTGGGCCGCCTGCGACATCGTGAGGGCGTTGAACAGCGTGCTCTTGCCGACGTTGGGAAGGCCGACGATACCTGCTTCCATCTGGGGCTCCATGCGCGGTCGGGGAAAGCGAGCATCATAATGACTGGGATGGGACATTCGTCACGCCCCCTTTCGCGAGCGTTCTTCGGCCGACCGGCTGACCGGGTGGCTCGGGAGCTGCTCGGCTGCAGGCTCGCGGTGCGGGCGGGCGACGGGCGGGTGAGCCGGCACATGGTGTGTGAGACGGAGGCCTATCTCGGGGCTCACGACCTCGCCTGCCACGGCTCCCGGGGAATGACCGCCCGCAACGCCGTGATGTTCGGGCCCGCCGGCGTCTGGTACGTCTACCTCTGCTACGGGATGCACTGGATGCTGAATGTGGTCACCGGCCCAGTTGGCGTGCCGGCGGCCGTGCTCATCCGGGGGGTTGGGGGGCACGTCGGCCCCGGCCGGCTGACGCGGGCCCTGAGCATCGACAAGCGTTTTGACGGGCGGCCGACCGTCCGGCCCACTGGCCTGTGGTTCGAGCCGGGCCGGCTTGTGCCGCCGCAGTTCGTGGCCAAGACCCCCCGCATCGGTGTGGGCTACGCGGGTGCCTGGGCGGAGAAGCCCTTGCGGTTCCTCGTCGATCCGGAAACACTTGGTTTTGGCGAGCGTGTCGGGCAGCGGAACCGACGTCCGCCGAGGAGGACCGAAGCATGACGGTCGGGCGGACGATGGTGGCAGGTTTCACGAGCACGTTGGCGTGGGTCGCGGTCCTGGCAGGAGGGTTGACGATGGCGAACGACGTCCCGGTACCGAAACTCATCTGTAAGGCGACCTTCGGCGGCGGCTGCTTCTGGTGTACCGAGGCGGTCTACGCCCAGATCAAGGGCGTGAAGAGCGTGACCAGCGGCTACATCGGCGGCGAGGTGCCGAACCCGACCTACAAGGACGTCTGCACCGGGCTCACCGGCCATGCCGAGGCGGTCGAGATCGAGTACGACCCGACGGTGGTGCCCTATGAAAAGCTGCTGGAGGTGTTCTTCGCCACCCACGATCCCACGACGAAGAACCGCCAGGGCGCCGACGTGGGCACGCAGTATCGCTCGGGCGTCTTCTATCACGACGACGAGCAGAAGCGGATCGCCGAGGAGGTGATCAAGCGGCTCGACGCCTCGGGCGCCTTTCCGGCGAAGATCGTGACCGAGGTGACGAAGGCCACGACCTTCTACCCGGCCGAGGACTACCACCAGGACTACTTCGCTAACAACGCCCGCCAGCCCTACTGCCAGGCGGTGGTGGCCCCGAAGGTGGACAAGGTCCGCAAGGTCTTCAAGGACCTGCTGGCGAATTAGACCGCCCGGCCGCGCAGGCTCGGGGCTGCCCGACCCCGTCGCCCGGACGTCTTGGGTCGCGCAAGCTCGAGGTCGCCCATGCCATCTCGCCGGACGCTCCCTCTGGGCATCCTGCCCTCCGGTCGCTCGATGCCAGCTGCGCTTCGGCATCCTGCCTTCGGTTGCTGACAACGCCGCTCGACTGGCATGGGCGACCCCTCGCGGCCATTGACGGCACAGACGCCCAAGCTGTGGCACGCAGCGAGGCGCAGCCTCGCGCCGCGTGCCCGGATGTCGCGGGCGAAAGCCAGCGACGCACGGCCGCCGGGAGGGCGGCCGCCGCGAGGCGAGGGCAACCTTGGCTTGCCCTCCGCCTCGCCAAGGCTGCACGGGCCATGGATGGCCGTGCAGCCGCGCCGTTACGCGTCAGCGTAACGAGCAATTAGCTCTCCGGCCTCGACGGGCGTGCCGGGCGTGACGAGCACCTCCGCGAGCGTGCCTTCCCGCTCGGCGTACAGGGTCGTCTCCATCTTCATGGCCTCCAGGCTCAGGAGCTTCTGGCCCTTTTGCACCTTGTCGCCGGCCCGCACCGCCACCGTCACGATCAGGCCCGGCATGGGCGCCGCCACCTCGCGGGCGTCGCCCGGCGTGGCCTTGGGCCGCTTCTGCACCTTGGCCTCGAGCGAGCGGTCGGTGATCGACACGCTCCGCGGCTGGCCGTTGAGCTCAAAGAACACCGTTCGTGTGCCGTCGGCATGGGGCTCGCCCACCGTGAGCAGTCGAAGCACGAGCGTCTTGCCCGGCTCGATCTCGACGGCCAGTTCTTCGCCGGGGAGCATGCCTTCGAGGAAGGCGGGCGTCGGCAAGACGCTCACGTCGCCATACGTCGTCTGGTGGCGGGCGAAGTCCTGAAACACCCGCGGGTAGAGAAGCCAGGAGAGCACTTCGCGGGGCGAGGCCGTCCGCCCGACCAGTTCGCCGGTGGCCTTGGCCGCCGCGGCGAAGTCGGCCGGCGGCATCGACTCGCCCGGCCGGCCGGTCACGACCTGGCCGTTCTTGACCACCCGCTTCACGACGGCCGGCGGGAATCCGCCCGGTGGCTGGCCCATCCGGCCGGCCAGGAGGTCGATCGCCGATTCGGGGAAGGCGATCTCGCGGGTATCGTCCACGAGGTCGTCGGCCGTCAGGCCGTTGGTCACGAGCAACAGAGCCAGGTCGCCCACCGCCTTGCTCGTGGGTGTCACCTTGACGATGTCGCCGAGCACGCGGTTCACGTCGGCGTAGGCCCGGCAGACCTCCTCCCAACGGTCGCCCAGGCCGAGCGCCTTGGCCTGCTCGAGCAGGTTCGTGAACTGCCCGCCGGGCATCTCGTGGAGGTAGAGGTCGGCGTCGGGCGCCTTCATCCCGCACTCGAACGCCGTGTAGTGGTCGCGGACGGCAGCCCAGTAGTGGGCGAGGTGCCGCAGGTCGTCGCTGTCGAGGCCGGTGTCGAGCGGCGTGTGGCGGGTCGCGTCCACCAGGGCGTTGAGGTTGGGCTGGCTCGTGAGGCCGGCGAACGGGGCCAGGGCCGCGTCCACCACGCTCGCGCCGTGACGGGCTGCCTCCAACAGCGTGGCCAGCTGCGAGCCGGCCGTGTCGTGCGTGTGAAAATGGATTGGGATCCCGATCTCATCGTGGAGCGCCTGCACGAGCTTGCCAGCCGCGAACGGCTTGCACAGGCCGGCCATGTCCTTGATCGCCAGCATCTGAGCCCCGAGCCCCTCCAGTTCCTTGGCGAGATTCACGTAGTAGGCGAGCGAATACTTGGTGCGCGCGGGGTCGAGCACGTCGCCCGTGTAGCAGATCGCCGCCTCACAGATCGCGCCGCTTTCGCGGACGGCCTCGATCGCCACCCGCATGTTCGGCACCCAGTTGAGCGGATCGAAGACGCGGAACACGTCGATCCCCGCCGCCGCCGACTCCTTGACGAAGGCCTCGACGACGTTGTCGGGGTAGTTCGTGTAGCCGACGGCGTTGCTGGCGCGCAACAGCATCTGGAACAGCACGTTGGGGATCCGCTCGCGAAGCTGCAACAGCCGGTCCCAGGGGCACTCCTTCAAGAACCGCATCGCCGTGTCGAAGGTAGCGCCCCCCCACATTTCCAGCGAAAAGAGGCCGTCGCCCAGCCGGGCATAGGCGTCGGCCACGGCCAGCATGTCGTAGCTCCGCATCCGAGTGGCGAGCAGCGACTGGTGGGCGTCGCGCATCGTGGTGTCGGTGATCAGGAGCCCCTTGTGGTCGCGGACCCAGGCTGCGAACTTCTCCGGGCCGAGGTGCTTGAGCCGGTCGCGGGTGCCCGAACGCGGTGGGGCCAGCCGGTCGTGTTCGGGGATCGGGGCGGGCTCACGGCGGACGGCAGTTGGCCGGCCCTTCACCAGCGGATTGCCGTTGACGATCACGTCGCCCAGATACTCGAGCAGCTTCGTGGCCCGGTCGCGGCGGACGGGGAAGTCGAACAGGGCCGGCGTCTCATCGATGAACCGCGTCGTGCACTTGCCGGCGAGGAACTCAGGGTGGGTGACCAGGTTCACGAGGAACGGGATGTTGGTCTTCACCCCGCGGACGCGAAACTCCTGCAGGCACCGCTCCACGTGGCCGGCCGCCTCGTCGAGTGTGAGCCCGCGGGCGGTCACCTTCACCAGCAGCGAGTCGAAATAGGGGGTGATGACGGCGCCCGAGAAGGCGCTGCCGGCGTCGAGCCGGATGCCCATGCCGCTGGCCGAGCGGTAGGCCGTGATCCGGCCGTAGTCCGGAAGGAAGCGGTTTTCCGGGTCCTCGGTGGTCACGCGGCACTGCACGGCCGTGCCCATCGAC
>CAMCPF010000241.1 GCA_945876515.1 Candidatus Kuenenia stuttgartensis | reverse complement strand
GGGCGAAAGCGAGGTTTCCTCCGAGCGACCGAAGGGCAGGATGCCCTGAGGGAGCGTCCGGCGAGATGGCACGGGCAACCCCGAGCCTGCGTGACCCACGACGTCCCGCGAGATGGCCCCGAGCCGGCGCGAGACCGGCGTCCAGCTACTGCGGCGCGGGGAGTGACTCGATCGGCACCGGCGGGCCAGGGGCCACGACCGCGCCGGGTGGCAGCTGCTCGGCCGGGATCGGCTGCCCGTAAATCGGCCCGGGCGGTAGGGCAGGGGAGGCGGGGGCCGCGACCGCACCGGCCGCTCCCGGCGGAGGCTCGTAGTAGGGCGCGGCCTGGGGCATCGGCTGCACGCCGAGCTTCGCCAGCAGCTTGCCGAGCATCCGCTGCTCGAGCAGCGGATCGCGGCCCAGCGGGATCCAGCCCGCGGATGGCGTCGGAGCGGCGACCGGCCGCGGCTGGTCGCCCACCTGCTGGCCGAGCGTCGGCAGCGGGGTGCCGTAGCGATAGAGCGAGTCGTCGTTGCGAAACGAGGCACCGCCGGCGGTGGCCCGCATCGGCCGGGACAGATATTCAAGCTCCTTGTTGACCACCACTTCGACCCGCCACCCCGCTGGGTCGGGAATCAGCCGCATCGTGCCGATCCGGCGGATCGACTGGAGCGTCGATTCCCAACGCTCGTTCCAGCCGACCGAGTCGCCGCGCCAGGGCTCGAGGACGGTGGCCCCGGTCTGCGGACAGGTGTCGATCCGACCTTCCGTGGGCACGCCGGCGGCGAACACCACCCGCTGCTCCGATTGCACCTTGAAGTAGTCGTCGGTCACGTCCACCATCTTGGTCCAGACCAGCTCCGCATCGAGCGGCGGGATCAGGACGGAGTTCCGGGGGCCGGGCGGCGGCCCGGGCAGCACCGGTCCGCCGGGCCCCATCACGGTCCCTTCGGGCAGGGGCATGAACGGATCAGCCTGCATCGTGGCGGGCGGCGGCAGCGGCGACTGCCCGCGCGCAGCCGGGGTGGCGAGGGTTGCCAAGACCGCCACGAAAAGGGCTCGCGATGCCATCGACAGCCTGCCTGGACCGGTGGGGCAGGATGGTCGCGAACGGCCCCCTCGGCTTCAAGGCCGGTTTTCCGCGGGAAATGCCGGCCAAGGCCGGCGTTCGGAGCGTGGTCGCCTGCGGCCCGGGTCACTCGTCGGTCACGCAGCCCCGCGAGGCCGGGGCCACACAGCGGATGTACTTGGCGAGGATGCCCCGCGTGGCCTTCGGGGCCGGCTGCTGCCAGGCCGCCCGACGCCGGGCGAACTCGGCCTCGTCCACCTCGGCATCTATTTGTGCCGCGTCGGCGTCGATCACCACGATGTCGCCGTCACAGACCAGCGCGATCGGCCCACCCTCCTGGGCTTCGGGAACGACGTGGCCGACGATGAAGCCGTGCGACCCCCCCGAGAACCGGCCGTCGGTGATCAGGGCGACGTCGTTGCCGAGCCCCGCCCCCACGAGCGCCGACGTGGGCGTGAGCATTTCGGGCATGCCGGGGCCGCCCTTGGGGCCCTCGTAGCGAATGATGACCACGTCGCCCCGGTGAATGCCCCCCTGCTCGAGCGCCGCAAGCATCGCCTCCTCGCTGTCGAAGACGCGGGCCGGCCCGCGAAACCTCGAGCCCTCCTTGCCGGTGATCTTGGCGACGGCACTGCCGGGAGCGAGGTTGCCGTGGAGGATGGAGATGTGGCCGGTGGCCTTGAGCGGCTCCTCGACCGGGCGAATGATCTTCTGACCGGCCTTGAGCCCCTTGCTCGAGGCGAGGTTCTCGGCCAGCGTCTTGCCGGTGATCGTGAGGCAGTCGCCGTCCATCAGCCCCTTGTCGAGCATGTACTTCATGAAGCCGCTCGTGCCGCCGATCGAGTGGAGGTCTTCCTGGACGAACTTGCCGCTGGGCTTGAGATCGGCGAGGTAGGGAATCCGCCGGGCCACCTTCTGGAAGTCGGCCGGGGTCAGTTCCACCTCCACCGCCCGGGCCATCGCGATCAGGTGGAGCACGGCGTTGGTCGAGCCCCCCAGCGCCATGATCGAGACCATCGCGTTTTCGAAGGCGCGGCGGGTCATGATGTCGCGGGGCTTGAGATCCTTTTCGAGCAGGTTCAAGATCGCCGCTCCGGCCCGGAGGCACTCCTGCTCCTTGTCGGGATGCTCGGCGGGGATCGAGGCCGAGTCGGGCAGGGCCATGCCCAAGGCCTCGATCGCCGTGGCCATCGTGTTGGCGGTGTACATCCCGCCGCAGGCGCCGGCCCCGGGGCAGGCATGGCGGACGATGTCGGCCCGCCGGGCGTCGTCGATCCGACCGGCCACGTATTCGCCGTAGCACTGGAAGGCCGAGACGATGTCGAGCGTGCTGCCGTCGGCCAGGTGGCCGGGCTTGATCGTGCCGCCGTAGACCATCAGGGCCGGACGGTTGAGCCGGCCCATCGCGATCAGGCAACCGGGCATGTTCTTGTCGCAGCCGGGGATCGCCACCAGCGCGTCGTACCACTGGGCGTGCATCACCGTCTCGATCGAGTCGGCGATGACGTCGCGGGAGGGGAGGGAATAGCTCATCCCCTCGGTGCCCATCGAGATCCCGTCGCTGACCCCGATGGTGTTGAACCGCATCCCCACCAGGCCCGCGGCCACCACCCCCTCGCGGACCTTGGCGGCCAGCCGGTCGAGGTGCATGTTGCAGGTGTTGCCCTCGTACCACATGCTCGCGATCCCGACCTGCGGCTTGTCGAGGTCGGCCGGCGTGAGGCCGGTACCGAGCAGCATCGCCTGGGAGGCTCCCTGGGAACGGGGCTGGGTGATCCGCGCACTGGTGCGGTTCAAGCTGGCCATGAGGTATCGTTTCCTTGCGAAGGCGTCACGGACGATTCCGGAGGCAGGATAGTATGCTCCGCACAGCTGCGAAAGCGTCCCGCTTGGCCACCGTGCTCCGCGCCCTCCGATGCCTCCCGCCTTCGTCTATTTCGACCTCGGCAACGTGATCGCCGCCTTCGACCGAGAGCGGGCCTTCCGACGGATGGCCGAGGCGTGCGGGGCCGACGTTTCCCGCGTGCGGGCGGCCGTGATGGACGGCCTGCAAGCCGACCTCGAACGGGGCACGATCGACTGGTCCGCCTTCCACCGGGAGTTCGGCCGCCGGACCGGCACGGCAAGCGCCCCGGAGACGCTGGCCGCCGCCGCCACCGACATGTTCGAACTCAACGTGGGCATCCTGCCGGTGGTCGCGGCCCTGGAGCGTCGCCGGATCCCGATCGGGATCCTTTCCAATACCTGCGAGATCCACTGGCGGCACCTGCTCGAACGCGGCTGGGGCATCCTGCCCGGCGGGTTCCGCCTCGCCGTCCTCAGTTACGAGGTCGGCGCGTCGAAGCCCGAACCGGCGATCTTTGAACGGGCCGCGGAGCTGGCCGGCACGCCGCCGGCGCGGATCTTCTTCTGCGACGACATGCCCGAGCACGTGGCCGCCGCCCGCACGGCCGGCTGGGATGCGGAGGTCTTCACGTCGGCCGCACGGCTCGCGGATCAGCTGGCCCGCCGGGGCATCCGCCTCGGGCTGTGAGGTCGGCGAGCAGGGCCGCGAGCTGCCGCTCTTGAAACCGGCCCTCGAGCACGGCCTCGCCGGCCACCTCCAGGACCGGCACCCGCAAGCCATACCGCGCCGCGGCCGCCGGCTCGGCATCCACGTCCACCTGGGTTGCCGCCACGCCGAGCGCAGCCAGCATGTCCTCGGCCTGGTCGCAGAGGTGACAGCCACGGCGGGTATAGAGCAGAATCTCCATCCGTCGCGATCTCGGCTTCGTGATACGCCCGTGTTGTACCCGCAGTCAACCCAATGTCCGAACCCGTCCGCTCCATCGCCGAGTTTCTCGCCGTCGTCCGCAAGAGCGGCCTGGTGGAGGAGGCGCGGCTGGCAGCGGCGGTGGCCGCCTGGCCCGACCCCGCGGCCGAGCTGCCCGACGAGCTGCCCCAGGCCTTGATCGACGCCGAACTGCTGACGCACTGGCAGGTCGATCAGCTCCGCAAGGGGAAGCACAAGGGATTCATGCTGGGGAAGTACCGGCTCCTGCGGCTCCTCGGGGCGGGAGGCATGAGCAGCGTCTACCTCGCCGAGAACACCACGCTCAGGCAGCGAGTCGCGATCAAGGTGCTCCCGATCAAGCGGGTGGAGCAGAGTTCGTTCCTGGCCCGGTTCGAGCGGGAAGCCCAGGCCGCCTTCCGGCTCGGCCATCAGAACATCGCCCGCGCCTTCGACCTCGACACGGCCGGCTCGGTGCACTTCATCGTGATGGAGTACATCGACGGAATCGATCTCCACGCCAAGGTGAAGCAGGACGGCCCGCTCGAGATCCGAGACGCCGTCGACTACCTCCGCCAGGCGGCCATCGGCCTCCATTACGCCCACGGCGAGGGCTTGGTGCATCGCGACATCAAGCCCGCCAACCTGATCCTCGACCGGAAGGGAGTGGTCCGCATCCTCGACCTCGGTCTGGCCCTCGCGGGCGACGACGACAAACAGGCGTCGCTGACCCGCGAGCACGACGAGAAGGTGCTGGGCACGGCGGACTACCTTGCTCCGGAGCAGGCCACCGACAGTCACAAGGCCGATCGCCGCGCCGATATCTACGCCCTCGGGTGCACGCTCCACTACCTGCTCGTGGGTCGGGCCCCGTTCGCCCAGGGCAAGCTGGCCGAGCGGATTCAGGCCCACATCAAGAAGCCGCCGCCGAACATCCTCGAGGAGCGGCCGGACGTGCCGCCGCCGATCGCCGAGCTCTACTTCCGCATGATGGAGAAGCACCCCGACGCCCGGCCTCAGACCGCCGAGGAGGTCGCCAACCTGCTCGGTGGGTGGCTGGCGGCGATGGCCAAGGCGCAGGGTACGGCCCCGGCGGCGCCTCCCAGGCGCGGGCCGCCCCGACGCAGCGACGGCCCGTCGTTCGGGCCGCCGCCCGTCTTCCGTCACGGGCCGGGCAGCGGCGGCTCGAGTTCGGTTTCACTCGGAGGATCGGGCCCGCGGCGACCGGGCAGCCAGCCCGACTCGGGCAGCCTCGTCTTCACGCCACCGTCGAGCGGTGGCTCAGGCCCCCGGACCGCAGCGAAGAAACCGGTCGGTCGCCCCGCCGCCAGTCAGTCGGACAAGCCGGGCCGCGCGGCCGACGAGGCGGGCGAGCGAAGGCCCCGGCGGCAAAAGCCGCTCGAGTTCGCCGGACTGCCGCTGGGGTTCTGGATCGCGCTGGTCGTGGGGCTCGTCACCGTGGGCGTGCTGGCCGCGATGCTGCT
>CAMCPF010000240.1 GCA_945876515.1 Candidatus Kuenenia stuttgartensis | reverse complement strand
CGTCATGGTGCCGAAGTCGGAGGAGCGGACCTCGACCTACACGGTCAGCGTGCCCTACACCGAGCAGGTCGAGCAGACCTACACGGTGAGCGTGCCGGTGCAGGAGGAGAAGACCTCCACCTACACCGTCATGGTGCCCTACACCGAGGAGAAGGTCTCGACCTACTCCGTCAGCGTGCCCTACACCGAGCAGGTCGAGCAGACCTACATGGTGAACGTGCCCTACACCGAGGAGATGACCGGCAGCCGGACCGTGCAGAAGCGCGTCCCGGTCCAGTCGACCAAGACGGTGCAGGTCCGTGGCGGCTCGTGGCAGACCGAGCAGTACACGGTCGGCGGCGGCGTTGACGCCTGCGGCTGCCCGTGCCCCGAGAAGGTCTGCTGCAAGAAGGTCTGGGTGCCGACGTGTGAGACGAAGGAAGTCCCCGTGACCACCTACCAGTGCGTCACCGAGGAAGTTCCCTACTCCTACACGGTCAGCAAGTGCCGTCAGGAGCAGCGGTCGCGCATGGTGAACGTCACCAAGCACCGCAGCGAGGAGCGGACCCGCACCTACACCGTCACGAAGTGCCGGCCCGAGGAGCGGACCCGCAACTACACCGTGACCAAGATGGTGCCGGAGCAGAAGTCCCGGTCCGTCAGCGTCACGAAGTACAAGTCCGAGGAACGGACCCGGACCTACAGCGTGACCAAGATGGTGCCGGAGACGAAGACCCGCATGGTCAGCGTCACCAAGTACCGTCCGGAGGAGCGGACCCGCAACTACACCGTCACGACCTGCGTGCCGGAGGAGCGGACCCGCACCTACACCGTCACGAAGATGGTGCCGGAGCAGAAGTCCCGCACGGTCAACGTCACCAAGTACAAGAGCGAGACCAAGACTCGCGAGTACACGGTGACCAAGTGCGTGCCGGAGACGATGACCAAGGAAGTTTCCTACACGGTCATGGTCCCCTCGCAGAAGGAAGAGTCCTACACGGTCACCGCGTATGACTGCGTGCCCGAGACCAAGACGTCGACCTACACGGTCCGCGTTCCGGTGACGGTCACGAAGGAAGTCCCCGTCACCAAGTGCGTCACGGTCGCCGTCGAGGTGCCCGCCGACAACTGCGGTGGTGCCGGTGCCTGCGGCGGTGACGCCGGTGCGTGCGGCGGCGATGCCGGCGCCTGCGGCGATGCCGGTGCCTGCGGCGGCGAGGCTTCGGCCTGCGGCGGCTGCGGTGGCAAGAAGCGTGGCTGCCGTCGCTGCCGCTGATGCGGTGACGACTGCTTCCGTGTTGTGATCAAGCGGGGGCCAGGCGACCAGTCGCCTGGCCCCCGTGCTATTTTTACGGCTGCAGGGGCATCTGGCTTCACGGCGGCAATGCCATCCCTGGCCATTGCCGCCTTGCCGGGCCGCCGCCCGGCGGCCGCACCTCCGGGCGGCCGTGCTCGTGCGCGTTTCTGGCGCGCGGTGTTTGTCCAGACGAATCTGAGTGCCTGGTTGCCCGCTGCCTCGTCAACCCTTGGACTGCGAGGGGTGGCCTATGCCAATCGAGCGGCGTTGATGGCCGAGCGGAGCCAGGATGGCGAAGCGAGGCCAGCATCGAGCGACCGGGGGGCAGGATGCCCAGAGGGAGCGTCCGGCGAGATGGCATGGGACACCCCGAGGCTGCGTTACCCGCGAGCGTCCGGGCGACGGGGACGGGCGGCCCCGAGCCTGCGTCACCCATGACGATGGCCCGGCGCGGCCTGATTCAGCCGAGGTGTGGTTGCATCCCGGGTGGGGTGGCAAAGGGCGGCCGGTTCTGCTGGAATCCTGGTCTCTTTTTCGCCAGGAAGCGACTCCGCCATGACGCCACCACCGCCGGGCACCCTGACCGATATCGATCCGGCCTCGCTCGCCGAGGACGACGGCGTGCCCTGGATCAGTGAAGTGCGCCGGGCCGTGCGTGACGCTGACACCGATTTCTTCCGGGTTTCAGCCTGGCGGTACTGGCTCGACTTCGCCGTCAGCCTCACGGCTGCCTACCTGGCTGCCGGCATCTACCTCGCCGCCCCGATCGGGTCTTGGCCACAGGTCGTCGCCTTCCCGATCGCCGCCTTCTGGCTCTACCGGATGGGCTCGCTCATCCACGAGGTCTGCCATCTCGGGGCCCATGAGATGCCCGTGTTCAAGGCGGCCTGGAACCTGCTCGGCGGCGTGATCACGCTCACCCCGAGCCCGTTCTTCACCCGTCATCATCGCGACCATCACAGCCGGCGGTTCTACGGCACTCCCGAGGATCCGGAATACGTCGCGAACGTGATGGAGGGGGGCAACGTCGCGAGCATCGTGGGGTACGTGGTGCACGTCCTGGCCTTCCCGGTGCTCGTATTCCTGCGATTTTTGCTGGTGCCGCTGACGTTCGTGCACCCGGCCCTTCGGGAGTGGACGCTCCGCAAGGCCTCCTCGCTGACGCTCAACCGCCGCTACGAGCGGAAGCTCACGCCGGCCGACCGGCGGGCGATCCTGGCCGTCGAGATCCCCTGCTTCCTGCGGGCGGCCCTGATCCCGGGGCTCGTGCTCGCTGGTCTTAATCCCTGGACCAGAATCCCGCTGCTGTACGCGCTGGCGGTGGCGACCGTGCTGCTCAACCAACTGCGACAACTAGCCGACCACCATTTCGATGGTGACGGAAACCGAGTCGACATGGAGGCGCACATTCTCGACTCCTGCAACTTCACCACCAACGACCCGCTGACGCTGCTGTTGTTTCCGTTTTCGATCCGCTACCACGCCCTGCACCACCTGTTTCCCTCGATGCCCTACCACAATCTGAAACGGGCACACGAGCACCTGGCGGCGGTGCTGCCGTCCGACTCCCCGTACCACTCGCTCGCCCGGCCGGGCTGGTGGAGTGTCGCCCGCCGCACGATCCTGGGGACGGCCTGATCGCCCCGTGAGGCGTTTCCTGGGCCGCTGCGACCGGAACATCCCGGGCAATCGGGCCGAAATATTTGACCCGCCTTCGGCGGCGGGTTAGGCAAGGAGGGCAAACTATGCACCCTCCTCTTCAGCGACCGGCCGTTTTGTGAACATCCGTCGATCCACCCGCTCAACTCGTCCGCGCCACCGGATTCAGCCCTCTGCCGGCGCCTCCGCCCCGGAGCCGCTCGAGCGGCGTCGGCTGCTCACCGCCGACCCGATCGTGGGCCTGCGGTCGGAGATCGTAGCCACCGAGATCGACGCGCCGGGGAATCCGGCCCGCGCGGCCGTGGTCGGCGAACTGGCCACGCACCGGCTCACGCTCGAGATTCAAGGCGGCACGCTCCGACAATCGGTCCTGCACGAGGCGCTGGACGACGCCCTCGCCTACGCCGAGTTCGTCAGGGCGGAGGTCTCGACACCACTGGTGAGCGTGACGGGCAGCCTGACTCCCGTGCTCGCGCCGGATGGTCGGAGCCTGTCGTTCGACCTGGGGACGATCGTCAACGACGACCTCGACCCGACCACGACCGAGACCATCTCGTTCACCTACCGGTCGATCGTCCGCAACGTGGTGGCGGCCCGGGACGCCCTCCCGGCTGTGACCGTCTCCCGGTTCACTGCCGCCGACCGCAGCGACCCGGTGCTCGCCGTCTCAACTCCGCTGCGAATCCTCGAGCCCAGGCCCGACGTTGCGGCCGCCGTCCGGATCGCCGGCGAAGCGGCCGCCGGCGCGGTCGGTGACGGTGTGACCTATGAACTTTCGATCGCCGGCGGCGATGGGGCGCCCACCGCCCATGAGGTTGCCGTTTCCTGGCCCCTGCCATCGTCGAGCGCCGGGTCGTTCGTCGCGGCACCGACCATCGCGGTCGCCGACACTGCCGGCGTCGTCACCGCCGCGTTCTTCGAACTCGTGGGGAGCGACCGCTCGGGCTGGATCCTCCGCACCCGCGCGGGAAGCGAGTTCGACGTCGAAGGCGATGCCGCCAAGCGGATCACGGTCACGATCTCCGGAACCGTCGCCAACACCATTCTCCCTGGCAACACGACGCGGACCGGCGCCACCGTCACGTGGACGAGCCTGCCGGGCGATCCCGGCACGAGGGCCGGCGACCCGACGGCCCGGGAGCGGACCGGAGCTGGCGGCATCGACGACTCGCGAATCGTGGCGCTGGCCGACTTCCGAGCCGCCGACTTCGGCCTCCAACTCGATGTGGTCGCCACGAGCGAAGCGACCGGCGGAGGCCGGGCCACGATCGGCGAGGTCGTCCGCCAGCGCATCGTGTCGCTGGTCCCCGAGGGGGAGATCTCGACCGCCTCCGCCCGCGTCCGGGTCGAACTCCCGCCCGGCCTCGCGTTTCTCGACGACGGCTCCGCCAAGGTGGCGCTTGTGAGCAACGGTCGGCTCTCCGCCAGCCGTCTGCCGCCGGCCGGTGGCACGCATGTCGCCGGCGGCACCGCCGCCGGCGTCGTTCCCACCCGCGGGATGCCGGCACCCGCCATCCTCAGCGATCCCGGTGGATTCGATGACGGGGGCGACGTGATCTTCGATTTCGGCGTGCTGGCCAACCGCGACGGCGACGCGAATGACGAGTTCATCGTGCTCGAGTTCAACACGCTGGTCACCAACGGGCCTGGCAACACGGTGCAAGACGCGCTCGGGACGGAGCTCGTCAGCAGGGCGCGGGTGATCGTGGACGGGTTTCCGCTGCTGGCCACGTCCACCGATGTCGTCACGGTTGCCGAGGGGACGCTGGGCTGGCTGACGAGCCGGACCGTCGCGGCGGGGAGTGACCTGGCCGAGGCGGGGCCGTTCTCACGGGGAGGTCGCGTCGGCCAGCGGGTCGAGTTTGCGATGGCGGGCGGCCCGACGCGGACCACACTGCACGACGTCCGGCTGATTGCGGAACTACCGGCCGGGGCGACGATTGTGCCGGGCACCCTGCGGGTGTTCGCCGGCGAGGTCGCCGCGTCGGTCCACGACACCTCGACGGCCGACCGGCTCGACCTGGTGATCGATGCCCTGCCGCCTGGCGGCTTGATCAGCGTGCGTTACGACCTGGACCTGGCCGCTGACCTCACCCCCGGCAGCAGCCTCGTCATTCCGCTGACCGTTCAGGGATCCTCGCTTCCGGGTGCGGCGGGTACGCAGGTCAATGCGACGGGCTCGACCACGCCGGGGGTGGCCGGGAGTGGCACCGGGGAACGTGATGCCAGTGGTGGCGTCAACTCCATCCGCCTCGATACCACCTCGACGCTCCTCATTTCGGCCCTTGTGCCGACAGAGCCCGAGCCGCCGACTGAGCCCGAGCCGCCGACTGAGCCCGAGCCGCCGACGGAGCCCGAGCCGCCGACTGAGCCCGAGCCGCCGAC
>CAMCPF010000239.1 GCA_945876515.1 Candidatus Kuenenia stuttgartensis | reverse complement strand
ACGAGGGTGCTCGTCAGGGCCGCCGCCTTGTAGGCCGCGATCCCGCCGCTCACCCCCAGCACGATCTCACGGTCCGCGATGCTCATCTCGCTGCAAAACGCCGTGCTTGGTGGTCCGCCGGTCGGTGACATGCTCGTCGCCGGCGGATTTTGCCGTTACTCACTCAACTTGAATAGTGAGTCTTCTCTGGCAGGCAAAATGCACCGGCTCCTGCGCGTGCCCCCGACCGGCTCCTCAGCATCAGGGGGTACACAGCGAGGACCAACGGTCCGCTCAGCGTATCCTTGGACTGCTCGGGGTTGCTCGTGCCAGGGAGCCGGCCTTGCTGGCCGAGCGCAGGCAGGATGCCGAAGCGAGGCCAGCATGGAGCGACCGGAAGGCAGGATGCCTGAAGGGAGCGTCCGGCGAGATGGCACGAGCAGCCCCGAGCCGGCGACACCCAGGACGTTGCGTCCCGCGTAATCCGGTGACAGCGTGACCGGACTCCAGAGGGGCGGCTTTAGAGCCGCCAGCAGGCCGTGCCCCAGGCGAGGCCGCCGCCGAAGCCGCACACCACGACCGTGCTCTCCGGTCCGATGCGGCCGGTCCGCCAGGCCTCGTCGAGGGCCAGCGGGATCGAGCCGCTGGAGGTGTTGCCGAAGCGGTCCAGGTTCATGAACACCTTCTCCTCCGGCAATCCCAAGGCGGTCCGGATGCCTTCGAGGATCCGCGCATTCGCCTGGTGGAGCACGAACAGATCCACGGCCTCGAGCGACAGGCCGGATCGCCTCATGACCTCCGCGATGTTCTCCTCCGCCAGCCGGATGGCCCACTTGAAGACCGCCCGACCGTCCATCTTCATGAACTGGTCCCGGCGAATGAGCCCCTCGGCCGACACCGGCTGTCGCGAACCGCTCATCGGGCAGGCGAGCAGGCCCGCCCCGCGGCCGTCGGAGCCGAGCGCGAAGGCGAGCAATCCTCGCTCGCGGCCGGCCGGAGCGGGCCCGGTCGCCTCCAGGACCACGCCGCCGGCGCCGTCGCCGAACAGCGGCCAGGTCTTCACGTCCTCGGGATCGACGACCCGGGAGTTGGTGTCGGCACCGATCACGAGCGGCAGCCGGCTCGTGCCCGCCGCCACGAACTGCGCGGCCGTGACGAGCGCGTAGGCGAAGCCCGCGCAGGCGGCGGTGACGTCCATCGCCGGGGCATCGAGGCCGAGTGACTCCTGGACCACGCAGGCGGTCGAGGGGATGCAGGTGTCGGGCGTGAAGGTGCCGAGCACGAGCAGGTCGATGTCGGCCGCCGACACGCCCGCCTGGCTGATGGCGGCCCGACCGGCCGCCGTCGCCAGGTCGCTGGTCGCCACCCCGGGAGCCGCATGCCGCCGCTCGTGGATGCCTGAGCGGGCCACGATCCACTCCGGGTCACAGCCAAGCCGGGCCAGGTCGGCATTGGTCACCACGGTGTCGGGCACCGCGCTTCCGATTCCGGCGAGCCGGAAGCCGACCGCACGACCGAACCGGGATGGCCGCGGCGAGGTGAGGATGTCGGACATGCGAACTGCCGGGCGGCCTGGCTGCAGGGCGGGCGGGTTAGGGCGTCGGCTCGGCGGCCGGCACCGCGGGGGCCTCGTCGGCCGGCTTGGCCTGGATCACATCCGCCCGACCGAGACGGATCTTCGCATATTCGGCCTCTGAGACCACGTAGTACCAGTCGGCAAACCGGCCGTTGAGCTCGCGCACCCGCTTTTGGCCGGCCTTCACCTTCTCATCGTAGGCCTCTTGGGCGAGCCGATTTTCCCGCTCGATGCGCCGCCGCTCCTCGATGGCCGCCTGCGCCTTGGCCTCCTCCTCGTCGGCCTTGGCGAGCGAATCCGGGCCAGCGTCGGCGGCGGGCTTCTGTTCGCCCGGCTCACCTGTCGCGCCGGTCTCGCCCTCGTCGCCGGGCGTGCCGCCGGCAGCCGCTGCTGGCGTCTCCTGAGGCGTCTCCTCGGGTTTCTTCTCCTCAGCCTCGCCGGCTCCCGGCTTCTTCTCCTCGGCAGCCTCCGGCTTGTCCGCCGCTTCGGGCAGCGGTAGAAGCTCCGGCTTGGTGAGCAACCCCTCGTTGAACCGCGCCGACACGAACAGGTAGCGGCCGGCCTTGTCCTTGTCGCCGGCGGCTTGATCCGCTTCATCGGCCGGGGGCTCGGCCGCGGCCGCGGCACCGCCTTCCTCGCCTGCCACGCTCGTCGGGTTGCCAAACCGCAGCAGGTACTCGACGCCGTCCTTCATGCCCACCACCGTCTCGCCGCTCGACGCGAGCATCTCCCCCGAGTCGATCGGAAAGAAACCCCGCCCGGCCAGCGACAACACCGCCTGCTGGTCGTCGGTGAACTTCTTGTCGGCCTTGAGGTCGGCGCTCAGGCCGGCGGGCTTGCGCACCACGTCCACGATGCTGAGGTCCGCCAGGGCGTTCTTCAGGTCGTTGAGCTTCGCGGTGGCCAGCTCCTCGTCGGCGGTGAGCGGCTTCTCCTCCGGCTTGTTGCCCTTGCCGAAGTCGACGAGCTTGAGGAGCGACCACTTCCCCTCCTTGTCGTCGTAGGCCAGGTCGATTTCGCTGGTTCGCGTGCGGGAAATGGCCGGGCTGCCGTCAGGCGCGAAGGCGACCGACCAGGAGGAGTCGTCGATCCGGAGCCGGGTCACGTCCCAGGGGGAGAGCTTGAGCAAGTCCTTCTCGATCCACTCGTCGAACTTCGTGGTGAACTTCGCGGTGTCGAGCTCCACCAAGTAGACGGGATCCTGCCCGGCCCTGCGGACGTATCGCAGGGTTCGGCCAGCCGCGTCGGTGCCGGCCGGCCGCTTAAACTCCTTGCCGATGATCAGCCGGGCGAGCTTGTTGCCCGAAGCGTCGCGGATCTCGACCAGCTGGCCAACGCCCGTCTCGCCCACGGCCACCTTTTCGGCGTCGGGCTCCTTGACGCCGTAGAGTTCGTGGTCGCCCGGGGAGGTGCTCTTGACGGCCACGATGGGCCGCTCGACCAGTTCCGTGGCCGCGGCCGCCAGCTGGTCCTTGGCGTCGGCGGGATAGTTCTGGTGGGACGGTAGCACCCATACGCCGCCACTCTTGACCACCTTGAAGGGCGCGAGAGTGGCGGTGTCTTCGTCGAAGGAGACGATCTCCAGGCTGGCGGCCTTGGAGGCGTCGGTGAGTTCGGGGAACAGCGGCTTGCCCTCGGCCATCTCGGCCGTGACCGTCCGCGACCGCAGCGCCGGCCGCATTTGCAGCCACGCCCCGGTCGCGAGCAGGCCCAGCCCCACGGCCAGGAACGTCAACGTCCGGCGGCCGGCGGCCGTCATGCCCCCGCCCTCCATCGCATCGCTTCGTGCACCACCGGTCATTCGCCGTCCCTCCTTTACCTGAGCCTCGACGTCGCCACGCCCTCGCGCTCCTGCGCCCGGCGGCGGAAGAACACGAAGAACGCCACCACCAGCGGCGGGATCGGCGGCAGCAGCACGGCCAGCCATTTCTGCCGGTCCTGCTCGCGCCGAATGTCACCCTCGAGATCCCGCTCGACCTTGGCGACCTCGGCATCCCGGTTCCGCCGCAGCTGCTCGATCTTGGTGTCAAGCTTCCGCTGGGCCAGCCGCTGGCTGCTGGCGAGTTGCTGCATCGCCTGCATCGCCGCCTGCGGGTCGGCGTTGCCCTGCGACTCCAGTTCCTGGATTTTCTTCTCGAAAGCGCCGACTTCCTTTTGCATCGCGTCGTTGGCCGCCTGCTCCGCCTTGTCAAACTCGGCGATGAACATGGCCCGCTGACCGTCGGCACGCTGGCGGGCGCCGGCCACGGCGTCTTCGATTCGCTCGAGCGTCCGATGCTTCGGCTTCCGCTTGCGGATCTCGACGAACCGGTCATCGCCTGCGAGCGAGTCGAGCAGATTGAGGGCCAACTCCACGTTGTCGAAGTCGAGATTGAAGGTCTCGTCACCACGGGTCCGCAGGCCGAAGAACAGGCCCGACAGCATGTCGACGTCGGCCACCACCCCCGCCCTCACCGGCCGGGCCGTCGCCGGCCTTCTGCACCGCGGCCGCCGCCCGCCCCTCCACCAGGGCCGCGAGCACGAGCCCGTCGTCCTGCCGCTTCTCGTAGATTCCCAGCATCTGGCGCAGCGACTGCCGGCTACCACTGCCCATCGCCCGCTCGACGTCTTCGAAGCGGATCGTCCCGGAGAGGCCGGCCGCCGTCTGCACCAGCGGCGTGAAGCTGACATCGGCCCCGTCGATCTTCTCGAGGCCGCCCACGAACGGAAACATCACCTCCTGGAGGCCGGACGTGGCCGGGAACTTCGGATCGAAGCCACCCTGCTTGCCTCCCTCGAGCGTGGCATCGATGAACACAAACTCTCGCTCGAGCAGGTCCTCGAGTTGCGGGTGGGGGTTGTAGTCCTGGTAGACGATGATCGGCGCCGAGCCCATCTGCCCCATCGCCGGCCGCCCGGAGGCCGCGGCGAGCCGCACGCCGAGCGTGTCCCAGAGCAGGTTGATGTCGCCCTTGGGCTGCCCCTGCGGCCCGAACATCGCCATCGGTCCCATCGGGCTGCGACGGGGCTGCGAGGTGCCCGGCACGCCCGGCATGTAGACCGGCAGCGGATCCTCGAAGATGGCGACCGGCTGGCCGGCCTTCACGGCCGCCACGAAGTTGGCCATCTGCTCCGGCCCCAGCGACGAGGGCTGCACCGCCAAGAGCACGTCGAAGCTCTCGGTGATCGGAGCCGACGCGTCCACCTGCACGACGTCGTACTGCTTCTCGAGCTCGTCCACCAGCGGCTGCCGCGGCCGGGCCTGGCCGCTGGCCATGTCGAAGCCGCCGAACAACTCCGCGTCAGTCGTGATCAGGCCGAGTCGCTTCCGCTGCTGCTGGGCGGCGGTGCAGATCGAGCGAACGAGTTCATATTCCACCGGCGTGCCCTTGTCGAAGAAGGGCACGACCACCTTCTCCAGCCCGCTGGTGACGGCACAGCCGAGGAAGATCTCCTCCTGCCGGTAGGCACCACGCACGCGGGCCTGCACGCTCACCGGCTCGATGCCGAACTGCTGGGCGGCCAGCGCCGCCTGCTCAGTCTTGGGCTCCGTCGGAACCACCTCCACCGTGACCTTGCCCTGGCTGAGCCGCTCGAACTGCCGCAGCATGTTGAGCAGGTTGAGCCGCGTCTCGGCGTAGTCTTCGGGCACGGTCGGGCTGACGTAGGCCTTGATGTCCACCGGGCGGTCCGCCTCGAGCGACCCGAGCAGCCGCCGCGTGTCGGGGGCCAGCGAGGAGATCTGCCCTTCCGAGAGATCGGCCCGCACATCGACCGCCCGGCACACGAGCGTCAGCCCCACG